>JAGSHR010000286.1 GCA_029855985.1 Candidatus Njordarchaeota archaeon | reverse complement strand
GTAATCAAAAATTTGCTTATTTAGATCCTAAGAGTAATCCTTTATTCATATGGAATGAAGAAGGTTTTGATAATGAGGAAAAAGGCATAGGTGGTGCCATAGTTTCATGGAACAAAGTTAATAAAGTAAAAGATAGCAATGGAGAATACACCCATCCTTTAGTTTATATTGCATTGGGAAGTCATGGTATTTATTTCCGAAAGGGAGCTTATGCGGTTGACGATCCCACTCCAATTTTGGACATAGACAAAAAAAACTTTGATAAAGATTTATTTGAAATTGCTGGCGGAGGATGTAAGTTAGCATACGTTTCTGGAATAACACTTTCCAATCAATGCGAAGGAATAACAGGTAAACTTAAAATAATCACTTCCTATCCTATAGGATCAAACAACCAAGTAACAACCTATTCATCAAGTATATCAGACTCTTTATCTGAAACCATAGAACTTAAATATCTCCTTTCCCCTGCTAATACCTTAGGAGAATCGCTAATCGAAGATTTTATTCAAAACGACGTCCGTTTCTTCCCATACTCTGAATTCTTTTATTCCAGTGATAAGCTTCATTGTTTGGATAGAGTTGATGATAATAGTCCGTATGATTTGATGGTTGGGAATATCAAACTAAGAACAAAGAAAGCAGAAGATAAGAAAGATTATTGTAAATCTATCCTTGTTGACAAATACCTCTTTCCTCCTGAAGATTATCTTCCTGAGGAAGGAGAGTTTCTTGACATTGCAACAAGCAGTAATACTGTAAAAATTGAAGGATTTGTACATCCAGTATACATGAGTTCTAAAGGGGATACAGATGTAAGCACTTACAAGGAAATTGTAAACCTTCTACCAGAAGAGGGTTATAAGCTTCTTGTAAATTGGGATGTGTTATCAGAAAATTCCACATGGGAAGAAATAGAAACGTTCAGTAAAACAGTCCTTTTAACAGGTAATATAAAGTTCAGCAACGAGCATACTTACACTACCAGTGGGAACCATACAATAGGCTTAAGATTAGTTACTCCAAATGGAGCGTATGTAGAGAAGTTTTATCCGGTAGAAATGGAAATTATACAGGACAATACAGATCTTTCTAAAGGGCTTATAGCTTATTATAGCTTTGATAATTGCGATGCAAGGGATGATAGTGGAAGTGGTAACGACGGTTCTATCCACGGAGCTCCCGAATGTGTAGATGGAATATTAGGGAAGGGATTTAAATTTGGAGGTTACTATGATCCTTCTTACATAGAAGTGCCAAATAGTGAATCACTATCGTTTCTTGATAACTTTTCCTTCGTAATTTGGTTTAATATCCAAGGCGTATACGGAATGGATGGATGGGGTAATCCTTACGAGTATGGAAAACAAACCATGTTGGCGAAAAGCGGAGACCGAGAAGGTCTGAATATTGCTGTTTATCAAAGCAAAGACTTTCCGGGAACATTTAATTTCAATATTTATAATGGAAGATGCTGTACTACCGATTCACATTCATTAAATGTATTCTCTGAAAATGAAACTTCATTTATAAATATGAACGAATGGCATATGGCAGTTGTTCAAGCAGACGGAAAAAATATCTATATCTACCTAGATGGAGTACTTAAGGCACAAGAACCCTTAGATGATTTTAATCTTAATCCTACAATGGCAGATTCTCCCTTAAGGATAGGAATAGATGAATGGGCACATTGGTATCCCTTCAACGGAATACTTGATGAAATTCGGATTTACAACCGTGCTTTAACAGAAAGTGAAATTTTAGAGTTATACAAACTTGGGAATACTTCAACTACTATAGATGAAGCTGGGGAATATATCGGAGAATCTTCTAATGTTAAACGTTAGGTAATACAAGGGAACATAAGATAACTCAGAGAACCTCTGAAACTCACAATGAGAACTTTAGCAAGGAATTAAGCTGAAAGCTTTAGGAATTATCTACATGGGAGTGTTAACCTAAGTAAGTGAAAATCCTAAACCACTTAACGATAGATGGTCTAACAGAGTAGGGAACGGCTT
>JAGSHR010000017.1 GCA_029855985.1 Candidatus Njordarchaeota archaeon | reverse complement strand
GGGGGTGATGGAGGGGTTTTGGGGATTTCGGGCGTTGGATATGGGATTTGACAGGAGGCGGGATGTGTGCTATACAACTCAGGATGGACGAGGCAGTTGGACTTCCACATACTTTCTGTTCCCACCATCCAGCTGCTCGACGACTCTCTTTTTGCCCCCCATGCGCTACATGAATTCTTTTTTAGGCGCAGAGAATTATGTCATTATCTTGCGATAGGTGATATTCATAGAGAGGGAAAATATGGAGAAGGAAGGCAACCTTGCTAAAGGTGCTATTTTGTCACACAGCACTCTCAAAGAACTCATTCAAGACAGGACTCTTTCCTTTGAGATAAATAGTCAGGTACTAAGCTATGAAGTTTTACAAAAACATGGATTGATAGATGAGACAAGTATTTCTCTTCATATAGGAGAATTGTATCGGTTATCTGGATCTATTTATTCTCTAGATATATCAGGACGCTATGATTTGCAAAGTTATTATGAGAAAGTACAACCAGATAATCAGGGGGGGATAATTATTGAACCACATGAGCTTTTACTCGGAAAAACACTAGAAAGAATTACTACTCCACCTAATGTAATGGGTATTGTAGAGGAGCGACGCACTACGGCAGGAAATTTGGGTTTACTTATTAAAGGAGTTATTCCACCAGGATTGAGAGGTGAACAAACTAGATTTACGATTTATAATCTTGAAAGACGACCTGTTCGGATATTCATTGGTAAGATTCCCCCCATGAAAGTGCATTTTTACACACTTTCAGGATTTGAAGTTTATCGCAAAGGAAGAAAGGCAAGGGTCGAAAAATATCAAATATACTCCGGTGGTGCGGGAAGAGCAGATGCGATTGACATTGGAGCGGTAGAATTATCGTTCTGGGTTGCAAATGGACCTCGCACTTTCAGATCGCCCCTAATGATAGATTTTGTTTTAGTAAATAAGAGCCAGCAGATTTTAAAAAGAATAGAAATATATCCATCACTTCCTAGAGACGAGTATGCAATCATATCGTGCACGGAGCCATTCTCCCTTGATCGACCTTATCTTCAAAAGGGTGCAAGGGATTTGGCTCATCGCATTCGTTTAGAGAGAAAAATTAATCCTAACGCAAAAGTAAGAGGTACCATTAAAATGATCTTTAAAAACCCCTTGATTTCTCCTCGGGTGATAAAACTAGAAGCAGAATGCTATAATGACAAAAATGTAGAGGTGCCAATAATCCAAATAACTGAACCCCAACCTGTATTTCCAATAGAAGAAAAAGGTGTTATTGGCATTACAAAAGAGCAAATCATTACGGCTTTGATTGCAACCCTTTTTGTGTTATTAATAAAATCATTAGGACCATACATTATTAACTTGACGATAGAATTTGTGAGGATATTTCTTGATATTTTAGGGTAACCATGTAAACTTGTGAGAGAAATGATGAGACATCTATATGTTAATGAAATTCTAACCATAGCTTCTCTTTATCAAAAAGCTACCGATCAAAAAGGGCTTATTATTAATCTGGGAGGGCTTGAACCATTACTGTGGTATCAGTCTCATCTTAAAATAGATGATCTGATAAGTGCACTAAGTGAGGCGGGATTCAAAGTTTACATTACTACAAACGGTAGTTTATTAAATCAATTTGCAGAAAGATTGGTGAATGCTGGCTTGTCTAAATGTCGTATCAGTATTCATAGTTTTGATCGGCGTATTTATCAACGCATAACTGGTTACGATGCGCTCCCTCAAATACTTGAAAGCATAAAATATCTTCAGTTGCGAGGAATTGCTATTTCTCTTAATCGTACTTTAATTAAAGGATATACAAATGATTTACCTCAAATGTTGGAATTTATAAGAAATTATAATCTAACATTGAAGTTGTATGATCTGTTGTGGACCGAATGGATATCAGAGGAGTGGTCTCAGTACTACAT
>JAGSHR010000099.1 GCA_029855985.1 Candidatus Njordarchaeota archaeon | reverse complement strand
TCTTTAGTCCGTATACGTAGGGTTCTACTTTTGTGTCTTTTATCTCGCAGCCTTCTGGTAAAAGTTGTTTTACTTGGGCTAATACTTCATCGATGGATCTGTCTGGGTCCTCGGGAACGATTTCTACTAGGATTGCATTCTCTGCCATTTTAATTCACCTTATGGGAATTCATAACCACAAATTTCGCATGTAGCGATGTTTCCAAGTCTTCTACATTTTTGGCATCTTATGATGATTCCTTTACCGCAGTTTGGACAAATTAGAGCTGTTGCACTGATATCCCTTGGGTGTATAACTTTTCCACAAGCGGAACATCTTGGTAACTCCAAATATCGGGGGTCAGATATGGCTTTCCTATCTCTTATCTCTGGGAATCCTTCCTCGCTGGGCGGTACTAATTTGAAAAACTTTGATAACATGTAGACTACCTCTCTCACACTTTTGACTTATTTGATATAGGGATTATAAGATAAAAATTTTTTTATATTTCAATTAAAAGTTGCTTGTTAGCTCTAATCTACGATAATGGACCAAGGATACCTTTCCTTTATCCTTTGTAGCAATTTGCTAACTTTGTTTTTTTCGTAGGTGTCCTCATAGTATAGTATGGCCACGAATGCCCTTCTCCCCCGTTTAAATCTCTGATACATTGTTTTGACTGTATTGATAATGTCGTGAACCAATAGGAGCTCAACGTTCGGTAAGTCAAGGTCTCGTTCCCCAACGGGAGTTAGTATGAGTGCTGCCCCTCCACCATGTTTTTTGAACTGCTCTATTATTTCCCCTTTGTTAGGGGTTTTCCCAGTTATAATATACGTTTTAACATTCTTTTTTTCAAGTTTCTCCTTTATATCCCTAGCTGTGACGATGTATGAAGTGAGCACAGCTATTTTCTTATCTCTTTTAACCCATTCCTCTGCTATATCTACGATTTTTCTAACCTTTGATGAATCCGTTAGGTCCTCAACGTTGAAGTTTTCGTCCATGTTTCTTATTAATCTAACTATTGAGGGTCTTCTCAAGAATCTTCTATAGTGTCTGGGTATGCTTGCTGTCACAAATTTTCTGACCAAGGCCAACCTCAAAAACTTGATTTTGTAAACATCATCGCTTGGAAGCTTTGAGATTATTCTCTCTATCTTTTCTGCAGAAACAATTGGATCGTTTTCATTTGTGTATCTTGAAGCCAGTATTCTCGTTACATTGTATATTTCATCCGTGAGCGCGTCAAGCACCAATTTGATTTTGTCGTCTCTAACGGGAATCGTTTTAATGATAGTCATGTTTTTTACAACATATTTGTGTGTTTCTGGAAGCTTCAAAATTGAATCCATAAAAATGAAATCTATGGGTTTTTCCTCTGGGAATAATAGTTCCGCTATTGTCTCCAAATCTCTTTTGAATATTACATCGTCCTCCACTCTTAGAGTCTGGTAGTCACGTAGAGTACCACTAAGACCAACCCAACAAGCATCCTTGGGAAGCAAACGTTTGAGTTTTGGCCAAGGGTAAACTAGTTGGAAAGATGACAAGTAATCTTTTACATTATCATAGTAGGGTATGTGCGCTGTTCTTCTTACCGCCTTGTCCACCTCGTTAATAAATATGTAATCAAATTTCCTCAGTTCAGGTGATTTCTCCAAAATGTTTGCCAATGTTATTGGAGTGACTATAACAATATCACTGTTCTTAATGACATATTCCCTATACTTACGTGACATATTCGAACCAATGTAGCCTACTTTTTTCCCGCCAAGCTCACTTGAGTCACTCTTCTCCTTAAAAAAATTATAAGTGTCCCTCACAGACGCCCTAGACGGCGTTATAAACAGAAGTTTCTCCCCTTTCTCCAAATATTTAGTCAATAGATAAGAGATTACCCTTTTACCCATGCCAGCGTCCAATTCAACAATAACGTTTTTACCCTCGCTTTTAGCCTGTAGAATCCTACTAATAATGAATAACTGGTACTCCCTAGGCTCAATACTCAAAGTGATTCACTCAAAACAAAACTCAAAACCATAAATTCTAGGAAAAATATAAAAAAATATAATCAAAGAACGCAGATCAACCCAAGCTAATCTTCGGATTAGCCTTATTGAAGAACTCCTTGTACCTCTCATCCTCCAATAAAACACTCAAAGTTAAATTAACAGGAACCTCAAGTCGAATTATCCTAGTCCTACCATACCTCCCCATACTCTTTATTGTCGCACTAATAATACCCAACGTCTCCAAATCCGCCAATATGTCATTTAAACGCCTCAAAGTCACAGGCTTTGAACCCAAAAAAGAACAGATCTGCTCATATATCTTCTTAACATTACCAGTCGTGATGGGATCATTCCTAGAGGCTAGAAATGATATTGCGAGCAAAACGAGTTGCTCCTGTTGCGGAAGCTTACGAATAACGGTCTCAATAATATCCCTCTCAACCTGCCTTTGTGCGATCATTATGTGATCTTCAGTCAGTTTCTCATCTCCTTTCCTATCTGCAATTTCTCCAGCAACCCTAAGCAAGTCAATTGCACGCCTCGCATCTCCATGCTCCTGCGCTGCGAGGGCAGCCGCCAATCTTAAAGCTTCCTCACTTACAACTCCTGGTTTAAACGCTAAATCCGCCCTCATCTTCAATATGTTGTACAATTGCTCTGAGTTATAGGGCTTAAAAACTATTGATTCCTCTGATAAACTGCTCAAAACACGACTATCCAGGTACTCCCTAAACTTCAAATCATTGGTTATACCAATTAAACTCACCTTAGCACTCTTCAAGTCATTGTTTATACGAGTTAACTGATATAAAACATCATCACCAGCATTCCTAACAAGCCAATCCAATTCATCAAGAATAACAATAACCAAGCGATCAAGCTTCTCAATAAACCTAATAAGCTTATCGAAAACAACATCAGTCGGCAAACCAGTATTTGGAATCCCAGTGCAACCAAGTTCTTCACAAATCTTCACCAAAACCCTATAATTCGTCTTCCTATACTTGCAGTTAACATAAGCATAAGAGATAGGAATACCGATCTGAGAAGCACGCTCCTTCAACTTCTTAAGCACATAACGAGCAACAGCAGTCTTACCAGTACCCGTCTTACCATACATAAACACATTAGAAGGCCGACCCCCCTTCAAAACTGAAGCCAAAATATAAGCCAACTTACTGATCTCCTCCTCCCTATGAGGAAGCTCCTCTGGAACATAATCGTGCGTCAAAACCTCCCTATTCACAAATATGGACTCCCTAGTCAACAAATCATCAAAAATCTTATCAACTGAAACCAACACAAACCACCAATGCAAACGAATAACCAGTAATTCAAGTCCAACAACAAATAAAAAAGAACATAACACCCAAAGAATAGCACAGATAGACACTAAAACAAATTTAAAAGCATCAAAAACATAATTCTTGAAAAACGCAAACTAGAGAAAAACACCAAACAAAATCTTAATTGTCGCTTTCACAACCATGTACACACATGCTTATTCTTCCTGTTTTCTATCACCTCTTTAGGGAGAGCCGTTTAGACCCATGAGTGTTCGCGTTCTTCGAACGTTTACAAATTACATCCAAATCAAGGGAAAGCTATCACTTGCCCCAAATTGACTTGAACACACCAATCCCACAGCGAAAACATAGTTCACTCAGCTACCTGCGATAGGAAAACACATTAAAGTAGTTGTAATGGGCATAGCTAAAAAGCCGTTAGCTATCATTTGGCACCTTCTCACCAAAGGCAAAAAATGGATGGAAGAAAACTACTCTAAAAAACCGTGGCTATCCCTAAAAACAGAAAAGTCAAGTTGACCACGAGAGAGGCAATTAGTCTATATTGGAGAAAATAGGTTATTTTGGTGGAAATAAACTCTACAAGAACCAAAAACCGACTCAGAAAAACATAAGAAGACAAAGAAAACAGAAAAATGATATTATCAAAACAAGAAAAATTTGGTGCGCGGGCCGGGATTCGAACCCGGGTCACCAGCTTGGCAGGCTGGCGTCCTACCAGCTAGACTACCCGCGCATTTCCATTTATTTGTTTCTATGTGTGTTGTTTTTAAATTTTTTTCTTATTTCACTTAGGTTTTTTGTGGTGGGCGGGCCCGGATTTGAACCGGGGACCTCCGCGTTGTGAGCGCGGCGTCATAGCCGGGCTAGACTACCCGCCCTAGTTTTAGAATTTTTTGGCGCCGGGGGCGGGATTTGAACCCGCGCGGCGATAACGCCAACGGATTAGCAATCCGTCGCCTTACCTGGCTCGGCAACCCCGGCTTTTTATTTATATTTTTGTTTACTTGTGTTGTTTTTGAATTTTTTGGTGTTTTTCACTTTATTTCTGATGTGCATGGGTTTTCTGTCTTGTTGTACTTTTATGTTCATTGAATCATGTGTTCTCTATTTTATTTCTCTTTTTGTTGTTAGGTAGATGCATCTTGAGGATACATGGTTTATGTTTTTGTTTGGTTCTTGTATATAAGCAAAGAAAAAGACAAAAATTTGGGTTCGAAGAAATTTTTGATTTGTTTGGGAGATTTTTTGTTTATCCTTCTAGGAAGACTTTTTGTATTCCTTTTAGTTTTTCTTCTATTTCTTTGGGTGTTAGGTATTTTGTTCCTTTGTCTGTTACTATCGCTAGATCTATTCCATCTCCTGTTGCTGCGTCTCTGCTTATTGCTCCTCTCAGTGCCCGTAATGCTAATAATATTGCTTCTTCTTCTGTTAAGTCTTCTCTGTATCCGTCCTCTAGGATTCCTAGTGCTATTGGTGATCCGCTTCCTGTTGCTATGTATTTTTCTTCGTTTCTTCCTCCCGCGTGGTCTAGGAAGTATATGTGGGGTCCTCTTATATCTATTCCCCCGATTATGAAGTGCACCATGAATGGTAGCAGTGTTCTGAAGTTGCTGTGTAGTACTGTCGCAGTTAGGTTTGCTACCTCAGATACTAGGGGTTCTCTGCCTGTGCTTAATGTTTGGAGTTTTAGTTGTGTTCTTATCCATTTTACAAGGACTTGGGCGTCTGCTACTAATCCGGATATTGTGAATACTATTTTGTCTGTTATGTTGTGGACTTTTTTGGCTCTTTTGGATGCTATGAATGTTCCTGCGCTTGCTCTTTTGTCAGCTGCGATTACCACGCCGCCCTTGAAGGTTACTCCCACTGTTGTTGTTCCTTTTAGAATTTTTGTCTCCATTTTTAATCACCTCTTAGTTGGTTTTTGGGTTTATTCTTCGCTCTCCCTGTTGACCCATTCGTCAAATTTTTTGCCTGCTTCTTCTATGTATTTTTCGATTTCTTCATCTTCTCCAGTTTTTATTATGAATTTTCCGTCGTCGTTTGATATTCCTATTTCAACTTCCACTGGGTCTACTTTCTCTTCTGATGCTATAAATAACGCGGTGAGCCCAGTTACTATGAGTTCGTCTTTTGTCATGTCTAATCCTTTTTCCTTGTAGACTTCCTTTAGGTATTCTTCTGCTTTTTCCTTGTTTACCCCGATTACGCCGGCTATCCACTCCATCATTGCTCCGCCGGGGTCAATGTAGACTAGTTGTGGTCCTGTGTTGTCAATACCTCCGAAGATTACTCCGCATCCGAATGGTCTTGCTCCTCCGAATTGTGTGTATGTGTGCATCAGTGTTGCTACTTCTTGTGCTAGTAGTAGTACGTCCATTTTTTCGTCGTAGATGAATCTGTATACCTGTGCTCTTTCTCTGGCGTAGTTTACTAGGGATCTGCCGTCGGCAGAGTAACCTGAGAAGATTGCGCCTATGTGGTCATCTATCGCAAAAACTTTTCTGTTGGGAAGTACGAGGACGTCTCTTTTTCTTCTTCCTACGAGGACTACTGATTCTTTGTTCTTTAATCCTATTGATGGAGACCCTCTGTTCATTGCTTTTCTCGCGTATTCGACCTGTATTATTCTTCCGTCTGGTGAGAATAGTATTGTTGAACGGTCATATCCTGCCAGTTGGTCTAATTTGTACATTTTATTATCCCTTGTTAGAAATCAATATCAAAAATTCCTTATTGTTTATTAGCTTTAATACGTTTATAAATCATAGAGGGTAGTTTACAGTTCCTTGGAACACAGATTAGATGTTAAATTCACTGCTTTAATTCGCGGTATTTCTTTAGTGCATCCGCCACAATTTTTTCATGGTCAAATGCTAACTTTATGTTATCAAGTTCACTTAGCGGTACCCATTGCGCTTGTTTCGCATCGCTTCCAGCCTTAATACTTGTTGATAAAGGTTTACAGAGGTACGCAATTGAAACAACGTGCCCCCTAGGATCCCTGTTTGGATCTGAGTATACCCCCACGAGACTTATTATCTCTCCCTTTATACCAGTTTCTTCCATTAGTTCCCTCAGACATGCGTTCTCGGTTGTCTCACCATATTCCACAAAACCTCCTGGAAGCGCATAGTGATCTTTGAAGGGAGGATTTCCCCTTTTGATTAAGAGTATTTTATCATTGTGTATAACGATGGCATCGACGGTTAGACTTGGTTGCTTTCTTTGTTTTTTGTTTGGCACATTTGACACCGTTAACAGTGGCTTGTTATACCGTGTCTATCGAATAAAGATTTATAAATAAGTGTTGATAAGGTAGTTTATTGTTTTAGTGTATTATATATGTAGTAAAATATTTTAGTATCCTAACAGTCTATGTTGATTAAAATTGGTTCATGTGGTAGATGGCAATGGCGAGAATTAGAGTTCGAAGAAAAAGGAAAAAATCAAGGAAACTTTACGGTTCACGCTACCATGGTTACGGTCAAGTAGGGGAGCACAAGGGAAGCGGCCAAAAGGGAGGTAAAGGTAAAGCTGGCGGAAAAGACCATTTGAAAATAAAGTTACTAAAGGAGGGGCACATTTTCGGATCAAGAGGCTTCACTCACAAGGGACCAAAACTTAACATTATGCCAATTAACATCGGGGACCTAGTTGAAATGGTAAAAGCCGAGAAGATAAAATTTGAGAAAGAAGGGGACAAATATGTTGTTAATGTAACTGAACTCGGTTACAATAAGATACTTGGCAGAGGACGCGTGGATATCCCTCTAAAGCTTGTCTTCACGAAGACTGGTTTCGTATCAGCTAAAGCTAAGGAGAAAATCGAGGAAGCAGGCGGCGAAATAATACTTCCGCCAAGTGAATAAAGTTTTTCAGAGCAAAACGAAAATAAATTTAAATATAAAGTAGTAAGTTGATTGAAAATAATTAATGTGATTGGTGTTTGATATGCCAACAAAAAGACCTGCAAGATGTTACAGGGTTGCTCCCAAAAAACCATACACTAGAGTTGAGTACATTAAAAGTAAACCACAGCCAAGATTAAGAATCTTAGAGATAGGAAAACCATCCCCCGAATTCGAGTACGTCGTATTACTCATATCAAACGAAAGAGGGCAAATATTAGATAGAGCATTAGAATCAAGCAGAATAGCAGTAAACAGAAGATTAACTAAGAAACTAGGCAGAGGAGGATTCTTCTTCAGAATCAGACCTTACCCCCACAACATAATCAGGGAAACAAAGTTCCTTGGTTTCGCCGGCGCTGACCGTATTCAACAAGGAATGAGAAGAGCTTTTGGTAAACCGGTTGACAGAGGGGCAATTGTTAGACAAAACCAAATACTCATGGAAATCTGGGTTAAAGAAAAGCACATTCCAATTGCAAAAGAAGCATACAAATTAATTTTACCCAAACTCCCCGTGAAAACTAGAGTGGAAATCAAGCCCTTAAAGGAAATGTATCCAAAACTCTTCAAGTAAACGGTGACCTAATATGCCAAGGAGCAATGAGGATAAAAGGGAAGGAAAATCAACCCTTGAAGAAATGGAAGAAATGAAGAAAAAGGAAGTTCTTGTCCCCCTTAAAACATACATTAGATATGGTTCTCACATTGGCACAAACAAGAAAACAAAAGACATGGAGAGATTTATCTTTAAGAGGAAAGGCGGAGTATACCTAATTAACGTTTTAAAAACAGATGAGAGAATACAATTAGTAGCAAAACTTTTAGCTAACTACCAACCAGACGAAGTAGCTTTGTTTGGGTTAAGACTCTACGCTCAAAAACCGATAATACATGCTGCAAAATGGACGGGTTTCAAACCATACCCAGGAAGATTCATTCCAGGAACTCTAACCAACCCAGAGTTACCTACATATATCGACCCAGAAATAATAGTGATAAGTGACCCCATCAAGGAAAGACAAGCAATCAAGGAAGCTACCCTAATGGGCATCCCCGTAGTTGCTCTATGCGACACAAACAACGTATTAAGCAACATAGACTTCGCCATACCAATAAACAACAAAGGGAGAAAAAGCTTAGCACTCGCCTATTGGCTGATTGCAAATCAAATCCTAAGAGAAAGAGGCGAACTAGAAGAAGACCAAACAATAAAGGAGACCCCAGAAGATTTCATGGTCATGTTATCATAGACATAGAAAAACCTCATGATTTTTATTAATTTTTTAACAAAAATAC
>JAGSHR010000161.1 GCA_029855985.1 Candidatus Njordarchaeota archaeon | reverse complement strand
GTATTTTTTATCTATATTTCTTAAAAATTGTGTTTATTCTACTCAAAGGAATATTTTTTACTTGCCTGTAGCTCTTAAAGGGGTTTAAGATGCTTGAAGACATAATTAAGATGCTAACACCAGGGGAGATTAGGCTACTAAATTACTTCAAAGAAAAGAAAAAAAGGGAAGCATATGAGTCAGATATTTCGCGTGAACTGGGTATCGATCTCGCGGATGTTTCTAGGGGCGCACTTTGGTTAGAAAACAAAGGTTTAGCAGAGAGGATAGAGGAGAAAATTAAGGTAATAAAGATAACTGATAAAGGAAACATGTATAAGGAAAAACCTCTCCCAGAGTCCATATTATTGAAACACATTAAAAACAATGCACCCATCCTCATAAGCGAACTCTTCAGCATTAAAGATTTATCAAAAAAAGAAATAGAAGCAGCTCTCGGACTCCTACTAAAAAGAAAATTAATTAGAATAACAAAAGGAGAAAAGGGAAAACTAATTGAACTTACAGACACCGGCACAAAAACAACGGAAATTGACACCCAAGAAGTATTCAACAAGATTCTTAGTGGGGAAACAAGAGATCTACCCAAAGATATAATTAAAGAACTCATGATGAGGGGCCTTATAAAGGAGGAACTGGTTTCAAGATGGAAAGTGAGGTTAACCGATAAAGGAGTTCAACTGTTGGAGAGTGGGATAAAGCTTGTTGAGACGATAGATAAACTAACACCAGAAATAATAGTTAGTAGAGTATGGGAGAAGAAACCCATAAGGTGGTATGACGTTGAATCTCCACTTCCAAAGATATCAGGGGGTAGAAAGCACCCACTTAGAGTGATAATGGAGAAGATAAGGACAATATTCATTGAGATGGGCTTTAAGGAGATGTATGGTCCTTGGGTTGAACTAGCATTTTGGAACATGGATTCAATGTTTATCCCCCAAGATCACCCAGCTAGAGAAATTCAAGATACATTCTATCTTGACAACCCCAAGTATGGTAAAGTAAAAGATAGAGAGCTAGTGGAGATTGTTCGCCAGGTTCAAGAAAACGGTTATGACACTGGATCACTAGGTTGGCAACAACCATGGAGCGAAGAAGTCGCATCGAGAGTTCTCCTTAGGACACATACAACCGCCGTCACATTTAGAGTTCTAGGGAAACTAATAAGGAAGGGTATTATAAAGCCCCCCGTAAAGTTCTTCTCAATAGGGCGAGTATTCAGAAATGAAGCAATAGATTGGAAGCATCTCGCGGAGTTCCACCAAGTAGAGGGATTTGTGGTGGCAGAGAATCTAACGCTTAGAAGTCTGATGGGTTACATCAAGGAGTTCTATAGTAAGATGGGAATAAAAAAGTTGAAGTTCAAGCCAACGTATAATCCGTACACAGAGCCGTCAATGGAGATCTTCGCATGGCACAACAAGGTATCTAAGTGGGTTGAAGTGGGTAATAGTGGTTTATTTAGACCAGAAACACTGAGACCGTATGGTATTAAGCAACCCGTTATTGCTTGGGGGCTAGCAGTTGAAAGACTTGCCTCAATTGTCTACGAAGTGGAGGACATTAGGAAACTTATTGGCCCCATGGTTGATGTCGACTGGTTGAGAACTTACAGAATACCCGTTATTAAATTCTAGGGGGTGAATTGATGTGCCTATGCTGGATATAACCCTGGAAAGGGTGAATGAGCTAGTTGGGAGAAAATTAACATTAGAAGAGTTGGAGGAAATTGTATTCAACTTTGGGATGGAGCTAGAGGGCTATAAGGAAACCGAAAATGGGACTGAGTTGAAAATAGAGATTACACCGGATAGACCTGATATGCTCGTATCATATGGATTCGCTAGGGCTCTCCGAAAATACATTGGTTTAGATCTTGGTTTGGAAAAAATAAAAGTAAATGATTCTGACTACGTAATATACGTTGACGATAAGGTTAAGAATGTTAGGCCCTACATAGGCGCGATAGTCGTTAAGAATGTTAATATCACTGAGCAAGACCTACTAGATCTGATCTATGCACAAGAAAAACTGCATGAAACATTTTGTAGATCGAGAGTAAAAGCCTCAATTGGTTTATACCCGTTAGACAAAATATCGTTTCCCCTCAAGTATACGGCGAAGCCCCCGGAGGAGGTCGTGTTTAAGCCCCTTGAATTCCATTATGAAATGAATGCATTAGAGATATTGGAGAGACACCCAACGGGTCAAAAATATGCTTTTATACTGGAGGGCAAGGATGTTTTCCCTGTGTTCATGGATAACAACGGTAACGTGCTCTCATTACCCCCCATAATTAACTCTGAGGATCATGGAAAAGTTGTTCCTGGTGACAAAAACATATTAGTTGAGGTAACGGGAACACATAAGCCAACGATGGATAAGGTTCTAACAATACTAACTTACGCATTTGAAATGATTGGCGGCGAAATATACAAAGTCAAAGTAATTTATCCAGATAGTGAGGAGGTGTACCCAAAGGTTGAACCGACAGTAAGAGAACTCTCAATAGGCTATGTAAAGGAGATACTTGGTATCGATGTAAGCAAGGAAGAGGCAATTAAACTACTTGAGAGAATGGGGTACGGTGCAAAAACAGATGGAGAGAAACTTATAGTGAAAGTTCCAGCGTATAGGGCTGATATACTTCACCCCATTGACATTGTTGATGATATCGCGAGGGCTTACACCCTGGAGAAAATGGTTCCAGAATTAACACCCGTTTTCACGATTGGAAGTTATTTGGAGAAAAATTACATTATTGATCAAATTAGGGATGTTTTAACCGGGTTTGGCTATCAAGAAGCATTCACATTTGCATTAACGAGCACGGAGGACCAATTCGATAAGATGAGGTTAGAGAGAAGAGATGACATTGTTGTTATCGGCGGGTCTAAAGAGAAAAAGTTGAATATGGTGAGGGATTGGCTTTTACCAGAGATCCTGAAGATGCTGAGTTATAACAAGGATAAGAGGAAGCCCATAAAACTCTTTGAGTTGTCAGAAGTAGTCAAAATAGATAAAAGTTTTGAAGCTGGGGCAAAAAATGTCTACCATTTAGCCGCGGTTTCAATGCACGTTGATGCTTCATTCACAGAGGTTAGAATGGTTCTTGAGGCTATACTTGATAGACTCGGAGTTAAGTACGAAGTGAAGAGGGGTAACCACAACTCGTTTATAGAGGGGAGAGTGGCGAAAATAATTGTTAATGGTGAAGAAGTGGGATTTGTCGGGGAACTTCATCCAGAAGTACTGCTCAATTGGGGATTTAACACTCCCATTGCGGCCTTTGAGATTGATGTAAATAAGATAATGGGTTGGTCTTCTGTGGAAGTTGAAGTATCAGAATAAAATGTTTCAGTCATATAATTGGCTTATATTTCCTTTTTCTTTACATTCTACCTCAATGTCATATTTGGTTGCAATGTTTTCGTAGAAGTATGATATTGCCCTTAAAACGGCGTTGAATTCTTCGACGAAGACATCGAATGTCAAAGCTGGAATATAAATGTCTTCTGTAACTCCAATGTAATTGTCATCACAGATATCAAAGGCGAATTCGTGAACCTTGTAGTTAGCTCTCAATAGGTCCTCAAACAGTTTTCCTCTCTGATCTGGTTTAACCTTGTCAATTTTGATTAGGGGTGCTCTAATCTTTACCCATGATTTAACGCCCATGGGGTCTTTAAGCACATTAATGATGATTTTTTGGTCAATATACATGTTGGTTAGTTTTTTTCTTCCTTCTGAGCAGTCTACATCAAGTTCATATGAGAGCTCAATATAGTTTTCTGAGTGCTTAACTATTGATAAATTATTGAAATACAACGATATCAATTGGGTGTAGCTTATCAATCTAGATTCGACTTTTGTTGGGTCAGTTTCAAGCAGTCTCCTAACAATATCGTCAAGGTTTTCGCTGCTCAATAATGGCACCATTATTATCTCTTCAAGTTTCTTACAAAAAATTATATTTAAGATTGCTTTTTAACAAACCTTGTTCTCATAGTTCTAGAGCTTTTCTTATATTCTCAGCTATGTTTCGTCTAGTGAACCTTGTGACCATTACGTAAGCTATAATGGAAGAGGGGATTGTCACAGCTATAAATACATTTACCAACAATTGTATAGGGGCAACAATTGGCGTTGGAATCTCGCTTATCAAGTTGTTTGCGAATGTTTGCATTATGTAGATTGTTGAGGCGCTGATTAAACCAATTATGTAACCTATAACTGCTAACAGTATTGTTTCGACTTGGAAAGTTAAGATGATTTGATTTCTCGTTGCACCAATTGCCCTAATCATACTTATCTCCCAGAGTCTTTCATAGATAGAAGCAGTTATCATCGTTATGTGACCTAATACAGCAACAATAAGCGCAAAGTACAGTATTGATGACAAAATACTTTGGAACTGATTAATTCCCTCAATGTTTCTTTGTATTAAGGATTGTGTTGGGACAACTTGGACATCAAAATTTTCTCCCAGGATCTTAGTGATATTGCTCGCAATAATTTGAGGGTCAACATTGGGTTTCAACTTGACAAGAATTCTTTCTGCAAATAAATTGTTATCCACCAGTGCTTTCATTGTCGAAAGGGAAACGATTATATCCACGTTCTCAGATTTTTGTTTAAACCTCGTAAACTTGAATCCAGGAGCGATGTCAAGCACGCTAATTATTTTAAGAGTTATAGTTCTAGTAAACAAGGTGAAACGAATCTTGTCACCCACCTTGACGTTCAATTTATCCGCTAGGCCACTCGGAATGATTGTAGTGTAATTTTCTTCACCAAGTACAGTGAAGGCGGTGGTGTTGAAATCGCTGTTAAATTCTCGGATATACGAGGCGTTTGGGTAAGCAGTGGTATTTATTCCGTAAATGTTGACGGTTGCTCGTTTCCAATACACAATATCTCCAACTTCAACATTTATACTTCTTGTTACTGGTGTAAAGGAGGCAATACCGGTAACCTGTTTTAGAACGCTAATGTTCTTGAGGGGGACGGGTTCATTGCAGTATACTACGATGTCGGCTCCTTGTGATACTTTAATTGTGCTTACCACATTGTATTTTTGCCCCTCCATTGTTAAGCCTAGATTGATTATAGAGGCAACTGTCAGGGAAATCATGAAGACTCCTATAAGGCTTCTCCTCTTGCTTCTCAAAAAGTTAATTGAAGAGAGGATCATGGAGAACCGGTCTTTTAAGAATGAAATTTTTCTTAATTTGTCAATGAGTTTTGGTGTGAGACTTATTAGTAAGAGTATAACCCCCAGTAGTGAAAGTAGTATCATCGAGAAAATTGCTGAAAATATTAGTAATATATCACCCGTGAACCCTATTATTGGCAAGAAAACAAGCAGAAAACTGGAAACAAGGAAAGTTAAAACGCCAACATAGAAAGCGGATTGGATGGGAGAGCTGGGATCTAACATTTTTTGCATTGTTTCAATTATCTTCATTCTTCTCGCTTGAGGTGCCATTGCTTCAGCGGGGGTTACCTTTAAAGCGGAGTAAATCGCGTAGCTTCCGCCGAGTAGACTTGAGATTACACCTAGCGTGATGGATAACAATATAGTGTTTGTTTCCAAACTGATTGTAGCGAATTTTTCTAGTTCTCCAGGTATAAACAGTTTGAACGCGAAGTACCCGAAAATAAGGTATCCGGCCACTAGTCCTAGTATGCCACCTACTAGCCCGTAAAACATGTTTTCTGAAACGAAAATTTTTAGTATGTCAAGTTTGCTAGCTCCCATCGATCTGAGAATACCGATTTCTCTTACTCTATCATTGAGATTCATAATTGTTGCTGTGAAAACGAGTATAATTGCCATAATTAGGGTTAAGGATGCGAATACTTGTAGTATTGCTATGAATCCTTGAACTTGTTGGGAAACAGTGTCTAATATTGTCGCCTTAATCGGGATTACTTTGTAGTCAAAACCTAGGGCTTCTTGTATCTCTCTGGCTTTTAGGGTTATATAAGAGATTAATCCTTGAACGTTACCACTATTGATCGGGTTCAACTTTATTAGGAGCAAATTTATTTTGTCGTTAAAACCAGTCTGGTTTTGGAGATAGTTGAGGTCAATGAAAAGCGCGTTTTCAATGTTTGACGGTAGTTTGCCATACTGCTCAACGATCGCTGCTACCTTGAGATTTAATTCGATAAGATTATTGGAGGCATTAACTGTATAGACTGTCAGTTCGTCTCCTATTTTATAACCATAAGTGTCCGCAAACGTTTTCAGTATGAATACGTTTCTGCCTGTTAGATTTTCGGGTGAACCTTGAATAAAAGTGAATCTGCCTATTCCCTCTTCTATGCTTAAGTTCAATCCAACAATCGCTACCTTTATTGGTAACCCAAATGTAAGTATGCCACCAGCGGTTAGGAATCTTGGGGCTACACTATAAACATCACTTATCTCGATTACTTTACTTATCGTGTAAGTGGCGTTGAAGAAAGGGTTAGCTGTATTTGTGATCATGATGTCGAAATCACCAAGGTAACTCGTATAAACGTTTATGGTTGTTGACACAGCACTATTGTTCATCACGTCTAATCCAGAGTAAAGCGCCGTAGCAAGCATAATGGCGATTATAACAATAACGGTCCTAGACTTCCTTCTTTGAGCATTCTTTAAGCCCATCAAAGTCAACATGTGAGAGAACCACTATATTAACCGTTAATACCCTTAGCGGAGTTTTTCAAGCATAATTGACCAAGCTTAAACTTAATACAAAAAAGATATACTTTTTTAGTTCCGTATAATATTTACCGTAAATAAATGGTTTATCTCTATGGTAAGGTGTTCTTAATTGGCGGAAAAAGTAGTTGAACTCATAGATGTTCACAAAGTTTACAGGTTAGGCTTAGCGGAGATACACGCACTTAGGGGTGTGAACTTCTCTGTTGGTAAAGGCGAGATGATTGCAATAATGGGGCCAAGCGGTAGCGGAAAAACAACCCTCTTGAACATAATAGGTACACTCGATAAACCGACAAGGGGCGAGGTCTATATTAACGGAAGGAACATATTAAATCTGAAGGAAAAGGACTTAACGCTTCTAAGAAGAACCACAATAGGGTTTATCTTCCAGTTTCACAACCTGATTCCAATCCTAACTGCGCTTGAGAACGTTGAGTTACCCATGATAATCGCTGGAAAGCCGCGAGAAGAGCGAAGAAAAAGGGCAATTCACCTATTAAGACTAGTTGGTTTGGGCGATAGACTTAATCATCGGCCAAGCGAGTTAAGCGGTGGAGAGCAGCAAAGGGTAGCTATTGCGAGAGCTTTAGCAAATAAGCCGTCAATAATTCTAGCTGATGAACCGACCGGTGAGCTTGACACGGAAACCAGCGAGTTAGTTATAGGGGTCTTAAAGGACTCGGTTAAGGAGGAAAACGGTACATTAATCTTAGTGACACACAACCCGATGGTGGCTGAGAAAATGGAGAGAATAGTAAAGATTAGAGACGGAAAAATAATTGAAAATTAGGTTTCTAACCTACAACGAAGGGTTCGGGTTCCAATTTTTTGCTCTTAAACCTATCAAATCCGAGCTTGTTCAATGGGAACTCCTTTCTGCCCCTTATAATGTAGTCCGCGAACAACTTGGTTAGATAAGGTGACACCATAAATCCATGTCCACTACCAGCACCAATAACATATAAGTTTTCAAAATTTCCAACTCTATCCGCGATGGGTTTACCGTCCGGTGAAACATCATAGTGCCCAGCCCAGTGTCTCATGATCTTAACTTTTCTTAAACTTGGCATTAAGTCAACTAGGGCTCTTGCAACCTCGTATAAGAACTCTGCGGTAGGTAAGAATGTTTCATGATCGCCTTCGATTTTCCCTATACCTAAAACGAGTTCGCCTCGCATTGTTTGGGTCATGTAGAAACTGTGCTTAAAGGATATTATGAGGGGATTGAAGAAAAACTTGTATGGTAGAGTAACAATAATCTGGTGTTTTTCTCTCTTTGTGGGCCACTCGCCACCAACTGTTTCCAGTATTTCCCTATTGTGAGTTCCCGCTGCCGAGATCACGACATCAGCTTCGATGGTACGTTTCTCAGTGACCACCTTAACCACGCGGTTTCCCTCTGCTTTTAACCCAGTAACGCCTTCCCCCTTTAAGAGAGTAATATTTTGCTCCCTTAGGAATCTCCATAATCCCCAAGCTGGTGCAAATGGAAAAATCACGCTATCCTTCGGGTTAAATGTGGCTAAGGTCATATCGTAAGGGTTAACCCAGGGAGCGATCCTTTTAACTTCTTCAGGGTCCTCAATGATTTTCGTCTTCCACCCAAGTCTTCTCTGTATTTTAACTCCTTTCACGAGCAACTCAGCTTGCTTCTCGTTATGAGCCATTATCAAATAACCGCCTTGGCGAAACCAAATATTAAAACCAATTTCATCCGTGAGCCTCTTCCACATGGGTATACTATTCTTTACGAGGGTTATGTTTTCCTCCGTAGCCCACTGCGCCCTAGCTCCTCCTGCACATCTGCCCGTTCCACCCGCTGCTGGGTAATTCTTCTCAATAACAATTATATCATGTATCCCCCTCTGCGCTAAATGGTAAGCAGTGAAGAGTCCTGATACCCCAGCTCCAATTATGACATACTCGTATCTACTCTTCATCTTCTCCCCCTCCAACTATTTCCTCCACGGGAATCGGCATTATTGGTGTTCTAAAGCTTGGCGTACCGACTTCTTCAACTTTTTTGCCCTTCTCTCTTGCCAATATTTTTACTAGATTCATTATGCAGAATTTTCCTTGACAAAAGCCTGTTCCTGCGCCAGTAAACATTCTGAGAGAAAAAATGTCATCAAAGCCTTCTCTAATAGCGCGGATAACATCCTCCTCTGTCACATCTTCGCATAAACATACAAATTTTTTATCAACCATTATTCTCCACCTCCTTGTTCCACAATCACCTTGTTATATGCAGACATTAAACCAGCATCCTCGATGATTGAATGGAATTCCTCGATGCTCTCTGTTGCATCCTCTATTTTCGCTTTTCCGAGATTCTTTAAAATCCCTATACTGGCGAGTTCCGCGATATTCTCATGTAATTCTAGCTCGTCAAAATCTATAATGTCCCCAATAACATAGAGGCCTTTAACAGTGGTTTCAAAGTATGGGTTCCTGATAGGAGCAAAACTATCAATTTCTTCCACATACCTCAGTCTAGGCTTAAGCTGAGAGGGTAACTCGAAGAGCGGTCTAAAACCAGTAGCGATTATTAACGTGTCGCACTCCAATTTTATTGAACTATCAGGCAAGGGTTCCCCACTTGAATCAACTTTGACTATCTCCACAGCTTTAACATTGAAGTCACCGATAGCGCGGTGCACCGTATGGTGCCAGTAAACATTTTCGTGATCGACAGGTTTCTCTCCTACTATATCCACCAAGGCTTTAACGTTCACACCCACCTCCCTAAGTTTAGAGGCGAGATCTAAACCTGTTTTCCCCGCTCCCAGAATAACAACATCATCTCCAGGTTTTACGCCATAAATATTAATTAACCTATAAGCCATATCCGCGAATAT
>JAGSHR010000209.1 GCA_029855985.1 Candidatus Njordarchaeota archaeon | reverse complement strand
GTCTGGAACACGCTAATAATGGCAAAACAAGCACTAAAAACTAATCTATTGGCAATAGGCATTTAAAAGACAAGAAAAAATAATTATTTGACGAACCATATATAAGAATATAAAATTTAATGAGAATTATTAATAACACTCGTGTATAGTGTTTCTACTTTAATTTTGCCTTTATTTCCTTGTTTTTAAGATGAATTTTATGGTTATTAAACGCCTGTTAGTCTGGCATGATTTCCTTTATGAGTTTTTGGCGAAAGAACGCTTCTCGACAAAAACCAAGCGAACTATGGTTATTCCCTAATAACTTTTTTTACCACCGTACATCTCTACCAAATTCGCCAATTTTTTAAATTAACAAAGGGCTCCTAACGCCGAATAACATGCCTAAAATTAAATGACAAAGAGGAATTAAAACCCCTAAGCATACGGGTAAAATAAAGGTAAATTTAAAGTAGAAACACTATAATTTTTCACATTATGTCAAATTTTATCTTTACGATTTCCTTTATGTTTCTTATTGTTTGTATCATTGTTTTTAATGATGAATCGTATAGGAGTAAGTCTATCGGGCTTATCTCTAGGAAGTATAAAAACGTGCTATAGGATAGCGCCTTATTGCTTGTATTGATCATTACTCGGTATCCGATGCAAATTATCACTAGCGAAATCGAGTACACAATTAAACTAATTATGTTCAATGACGCGATAAAGTATGTTAGCACTATCAGTGATTCAAGGAGAAATACCACAAGAGTTATCGTTTCCACCTTATCGATAAATAAGATGAATAACAGTGGGAACCGCTTCTTGTCAAGATTTCCGAGTAATATAATTCTATGAATGATCACTTCAAGTAGGTACAAGGTAGCGGAAGACACCATTATTAGGTAGTGTAAATATATGTCTTTCCCCAATTGATTGGAGATTTGATGGAGAGGAATCAATATGAGAACCACAAATACAACGAGAAATGCCACGAGAAAATATTTTTTTAGAAATTCGATCACAGAGTTCAACTTGTTCAAAAAGGCATGGTACTCCCTCACGAACGATTCAGCATCTTCCAAACAATCAAATTTACCATCATACTTCCTCATGAGTGTGTCAGCTTCCTTAAAGAATTCACTTTTATTTATCTTTAGACTTGATTTAATAGCCAGTAATAGGCGTAACTTTAATTGACTTCTAAAATTCGACCTAACCTCCTCGTACCTATGAAATACATCCTCCCGTGTATCCAAAACGTGCTTCCTGCACACTCTAACCCCAGTCTTCTTGTAAAAGAAATCATCATAAAACCTTTTAATCCTCTTTCTAACCGCGGTAAAATCATAAACATAGAATTCTCTAGAAAACAAGTATAAAGCAAGATCAACAAAACCTCGAATTACAATTATGACCAAAACATATACGGGAACCAAAAGAGAATCAAGCACAGCCCTACCAAAAGATGACTTAAAACCATACAAGCACGGCCAATCATACACAAAAAATAAAGTAACAGCAAATAAGAGACCCAGAAACCCCAACAATAAAATCAACATACCAGTGAAATCAACTTCAAAACCAAGAGAAGCTAAAAAAACACCCAACACCGACGGTAAAATGTAAAACAATAAATCCAAAGCATAAGCCAACACAAACCAAACAGACACAAACAACCCATAGGATAAAAAAACGACAAACCAAACCTTCAAACTCCCACCTTGCAAACCTTCACTCGAAACAATATTGAGAAAAGTTGGAACACCAAATACAACCATAGAAACTGGGAGTATAAGCGCAAAAAACACCGCAAAGACACTGTGAAAAACACCAACAACAACCACAAATACAACCATCAACAAGAAAACAGATTGCCAATTAAAACCCAAAGCTAACCTATCCCCACCCCTAATACCCCTAAAAAGCAACACTTGAAAAGGACTACCCACCTCATAATCCCCAAACAACTCAGAAAGAAGTCTCAAATCAACATCATCAACCATCGCACTCACAAAGACCAAACCCACCGCAAATTTAAAGAACCACTCAACTCAACCCCAATGAATCTCGTAAAGACCAAGTACAACGATTAATACCGATTCACCTTTCATAAGTCAGAAAGAAAATCACCAGTAACTCCTATTACACTCTAAACCTCCAGCATGACAAAGATAGCCCCAAAGATCTCAAATACATCGCCTCGCAACAAAAACAAAGATGCTAACGAACCGCATAAATGGACAAAAACAATAATATCTTTATTCCTGTCTCTTATACACATCT
>JAGSHR010000051.1 GCA_029855985.1 Candidatus Njordarchaeota archaeon | reverse complement strand
CTCTTAGTTTTGCTTGTTTTTAACTTAGTTCGAATTCTCAACCAATAACGATATACCTCTTAGTTTTGCTTGTTTTTAACTGGTTTTTTGTTTTCGTCCTTGTTGTATTCTATTATATTGTTATTGTTTTTAAAGGTTGTGTTTCAAGTGGAGACGGTACGAACCTAGAGAAAAACATATAAACCCACCCATGAAAAACTCGCACCAAAAACATAAATAGAAGCAGTTAATGGCATGAGATGGTGTTATATTTTTGTGTAGTTTCTTTTATCCCATGTAAAGGTTATTCTATTTAGGGGACATTTTCCTTCTAAGTGTCTTGCTAGGCATACTGCTTTTAGATAGATACCTGTGTGTATTGATTTCTTTGTCTTTTTGTGGCGTAGTGTTAGGAATTGGTATAGATGTTTTATTGCTTGGTTTACGTGTTCTTGGGAGAGATCTCCGTCATTTTCTATTTTTGGTAGTCCATGTTTATTTATCATGTTTATTGTTGCGTGTATTGCTAGTGGTTTGTACATTTCTGTGAAGTCGAATGTGAGTGGGGTGCTGTATCTGGTTTTGTGTAGGAATCCCTGGGTCGGATCTAGTCCTGTGGCTGTTAGTGCTTTGGTTGCTATGCTGTATATTACAGCGTACATTATTGATAGGGTTTTGTTGAATGGGTCAGGATGTCTTGGTTTTCTTCCTCTGAAATTGTATTCCTCTTTTAGTGTTTTTAGGTAGTTGGGTTTGATTAGTGTTATAAGTGTTTTCCATAGTTTTGACGAGGTTAGGCTTTCCCATGTTCTTATTGTTTCTTCGTCGGTGTCTGGGTTGCCTGTTAATCTGGGAGGGTGAGGAATGGATGGGCTGGTTCCAGTGTAGTATTTGATTATGTGCTGTATTCCTTTTATTTTTGATTTTATGTATTCTAGTGCTATTTCATGCTTTTTCTCTGTGCTAAGAGTGTATTGGAGGTATCTTATGTGGTTTGATCTTGTTTTTATTGGGTTGTGTAGGATTGCAATGGAGTCTTTTGCGATAATAGAGAGTGGTATGTTGTGATATGCTAGTACAGGTGGTAGGCCGCTGGAGATTTTGATTGTGGATCCTATGACTAGGACTGCTTCGATGTCTCTTAGTGGTCTGTCTATGATTTCATCGTCGGTTTTCTTTATTCTAATTATGGATCTGCTCTTTACTTGTAGTTCTTTTGCTTTTCTTATGATTAATAGTCTCATTTATATCCCTCTGTGTGGGCAGTAATGGACTAGCTCGCAGAGACTGCACATGTTGGGGTTGGGGCTAAAATCTTCTTTTGGCTTCGAGTATATCTTGTTGATTATTGTATAGTAGTCTCTCGATGATAGCAGTTTGTATTTAACCTTCTCGATACTTACTATGACCGTTATTATGGGTAGTCTATATTCATGGTATAGTGCTATGGATTTTAATAATGCCTGCCAGGGTTTTGCAACGTGTATCCTAGTCGATGATACTTCGAAATAAATAATAACTTCGCGGTTTCCGTGTTTTAAGACTAGTGCTAAATCTATTTTTCCTATGCCGCATAACTGATCTCCGCTCTTGTGATCCGTGAAGGATAGCTTAACCTGTTTTTCTTTCATTAGGCTAATTATTTTAGAATTTTCTGGTATTATTCTTTGAATACTAGATTCTACTCTTTCAACAATGTTATCATGTAGTCTTTTGAGCTCGTCGGCAGTAGGGTAAATAGGTTGTTCAAAGGGAATTGTTCCACTCCAGTTTAGTTCCGCTGCAGCAGGACAAAGAATACTCCATCCCAGCAAGTTCATTCTAGAGTACTTCGTATTTTCTCTCCTGCACAACATAGAAGTCTTCGCCGTCAAATACAAGTGCCCTTTGGTACTCATCCTCTCTAACGACGATAATGAACACTGAATCGCCGTCCTTAACGAGTTTCTTAGCTTTTTCTGCCACGATCTTCGCCGTACTAGCCGTTCCAGGCCCTGCGTAGACACTTCTGTTAACTCTAGCAAGGCCCAGTCGTTGGAGATATCTCCGCAACTTTCCCCGTCGAGATTCTTCACCGATATCGTATGCGACAATCACAATCACCTCAAGCACACCCTACGCGTAAAAAGTTATACGAAGATAAGGGCATAGGATTTGTCTGCATTGTAAACTATCTGAACTCCTTCACCAGTATATGAAAGATATTCTGATAGTTCTTTCCTAGTAGATATTACGTACGCTAGGTTTTCAGGGTTTGACACTTCTAATACTAGTTCGTCTGTAGGTGTTTCTATAGTGAAAGTTCCTTTCAAGAACTCAATTATATAGCTAATAGGAAGTAGTTTGCCATCCAACAGTTTTGGATTGTTATTGACCTTTAGCCGTAATCTACTTCTTGACTTCGTAAATTCTATTATCAACGTATCGCCTAGCACGTCGATTATATTGAAGTTTCTCGTTATTAATCCTATGCTTTCTTCTTTTTTCTTCATTGTTATATTATCGATATATTTTGTCCTGAAGCCTGTCTTCCTGAACATTATTAGTTTACTTATAAGTGTTGGCGGTCCGATTACATTGTTGAGTGGTTCAATAG
>JAGSHR010000163.1 GCA_029855985.1 Candidatus Njordarchaeota archaeon | reverse complement strand
GCCTTGTAGGAGGCAAACCAATTCATTATAGGGCATTACTCGAGAAAGATTAAATGGTTTCTCAAAGGCAAAAAAGAGGCAAAACAGAAAGGCAAGAAAAACTTAAAACAAGAGAAAAATATTTGCACAATTAGAGATTATGTGCTTTATTTATTTGAAGATCAATCTTGTTTTTCTTTGCTTTTTATTTTATCTAGAAGTGATCCAGATTTTTCCTTTACTACTGTCGCTTCACCACTTGCTCCCTCTATACTAACCTCGTCGCCAGGCGCTTCCTTGTCTTCAACTTCAACTTTTTCTTCCCCGAGGTGCTCTTCCTCTGAAACCTTGGGGATTAGTACGAGAAATTCCCTCAAGGCCTTCCTATCAACAAGATAGAGAATAACCTTGTCACCTTTTTTGAACTTATCCGCTATCACTATTTCTCCTTGTCTCTTCACGCCTAGAACTTTTACTTTGTTATTAAAATCTTCCTCAATCGCGTG
The DNA here is from genome assembly GCA_029855985.1 of Candidatus Njordarchaeota archaeon. The sequence continues at coordinate 12,165 of JAGSHR010000163.1, read as the reverse complement.
AATTGGGCGGTTCACGTAGTCCTCGGGAACAAAGGCTTCGATTACAGGAGCGTAATCGAAACCAAGGGCAAGCCTTCTAATTATTTCATTTGAGATTGTTTCAATATCATTTATGATGTGAATGTTAGGCGTGTATTGACCAACTAAATCAATTATCGGAGGTTTATACTGCGATAGAAGAATTATACTTGCATTAGGATTAACACGTCTAACATTTACGAGTATATGCTGAGACAACTCGGTATCTTCAACAAGAATAACAACTTTTAGCGCGTTCTTAAAGGTTATCTTATCATATAAGGTTTCAGTTTTCAACTCTTCTGGATTATCTAAAATTAGCAGATCTAATTGAGCACCTAGAGCCTCAATCCAATAAAGTGACTTCTCAGAAATGAGAGCAGTCATCGGACCGAGACCAAGTTCAATTAAACTATAAACTAATTTTCTCGTCATATCGTTAGAACCAAAAATGTAGATCATTTGAGGTTTCGCATTGACTCTATCGGCGAATCTTTCAAGCTTGGGTTTTAGAAAAACGCTCAATAACATACCTCCTAGCCATCCAATCGCAAATAAGGGGCTATAACGGCTAAAATCAATTTTAATTTCCTTCAGATGATACATTGGAACTAAATATGTATTATATAGTTGTATGATATATAACGCTAACAAAAAAAGTATTCCAATAAACACGCCGATAATTATGAACGTTTTGATAAATTCGGTTAATCTAACTATAAATTTTACCATGTAATAAAAGTGCTTAAAGTAAAGCCTACCTTGATTATAAAGGATTTTGAAGCGAATCCTGTACTTTCTAAAATACTCAAGTTTTAGAAAAGCAATAATGAAACCGATCATCACAAGAAGGAAACCGAGAATTAATATTGTCACTGTGTCCAAAAACAACACCGCATCTCACTATACGATTATTCTTGTTTTAAAATAATAAGAGATTAAAACTTTAGCTGAGACCAAGAAAAACTTTCCATCTAAAATGGTTAATATTAAGCTTTTGCGTCCCTCTCCCTCACATACTCTCTAATGGCGTTAATAAAAGCCATATAGGTTGGTGACGGGTTAAAAGGTCTTGATTTATATTCGGGGTGCCACTGTACACCCACGTAAAATCTGTGATTCTTATCCTCGAAGCCCACAATGTTCCCATCAACATCTATAGCGTTTATTATGAAACCCTTCTCTTGCATTTTCTTGGCATAGTGTTCAATAATGTGGTATCTATGCCTAAATCTTTCAACTATGGAATCTACTCCGTAAGCCTTCCAAATTTTTGTGCCACGAACTAAGTTTATTTTTATCCCGCCAAGTCTCATAGATCCCCCCTTAGCCTCCACGCTTCTTTGTTCTGGTAGGAGGTCGATTACTGGGTACCGTGTATTTGGATTTATCTCACTGCTATTCGCGTCTTTCCAACCCATTCTTTCCCTCGCAAAAGCTACGGTTGCTAACTGGCCACCAAAACATATACCAAGGAATGGAATATCATGCTTTAGAGCAAATATTGCCGCGCTAATCATGCCTTCCGCTGCTCTTTCACCAAACCCTGGAGTTAATAGGATTCCATCCATGTTTTCTAATTTTGATTCATCGTAACTTTCAGCATCAATGAATTCCAGGATTGGTTTGACTCCTAAATGTGCGCCTGCGTGTTTTAATGCTTCATTGATGCTAATGTAGGAATCCTTTATCTTAGTGTATTTCCCAACAATACCTATCCTTACCGCGAATTCGTAATTCTTGAATTTGCTGATCATTGACTCCCATTGTCTAATGTTATCTTGGGGGGACGTTACTACTTTAAGCCCCAATTTTTCCATAATATAATCCCCAAAACCCTGCGATTCCATCAATAAGGGTAGCTCGTAGATAATCTCGATGTCTGGACTTGATATAATAGCTCTTTCCTCAACCCCAGTTAATAAGGAAATCTTCCTTTTCGATGATTTATCTAGTGGGTGTTCACTCCTAGCAACTATTGCATCTGGTACAAGCCCTGATTCCATAAGTTTGTAAACGCTGTGTTGAGTGGGCTTTGTTTTAAGCTGCCCAATGGTCTTTAAAAAAGGTAAATATGTGACATGCACAAGTATAGAGTTTCCTGGGCCTACCTCATGTCTTAACTGTCTTATAGCTTCTAAGAAAGGCATCCCCTCTATGTCCCCAACAGTCCCCCCTACTTCAACAATTGCAACAACATTCTCTTCAACTTGACTGGTTATCCTATCTTTGATTTCGCTCGTTATATGTGGGATTATTTGAACTGTTCTACCGAGGTATTCCCCTTTCCTTTCCTTTAATATTACCGATAAGTAAACTTGCCCACTAGTAATGTTTTGGCTTGGGTGAACATTTATCCCAGTGAATCGCTCATAGGTTCCAAAATCTTGATCTATCTCCGCGATCCTAAATTTTGTGCCCTTAACAGGTTCAAACTCCCATACTTCCTCAGTAACAAATACTTCTCCATGTTCGATTGGGTTCATTGTACCAGCATCCACGTTTAGGTAGGGGTCAATCTTTATCATTTTTACATGGATCCCTCTCCATTGTAATAACTTGGCTATTGAAGCTGCTACTGTCCCTTTACCTAAACCTGATAGAACTCCTCCAGTTATGAAAATATATTTGTTCATATTGGGCATCCTTAAATAAGCCAATACCAATCTGATTTACAATAACATTAGATGCACTAACTTAACGCACTTCAAAAATATTCCCAATATGACTTTTTTCTCTATCAACAACGGGATACAATATAACATTAATATTTAAACGCATTACGCTTATGGTTCCTATACTGATATTTATTATAAAGATATATAAAGTGCAATTGTATCGAATGAATGATTCCATTGCGGGAATATAATCCAAAAATTTTTTTATCAATAATTGTAAAAGTTAAGCAGTTCCGTAACGTAATAGATAGTGTCGGTGCATAGTTATGTATCTATCACTAATATTGTGGCTCCCACTTATCGCGTTTCCAATAGCATATTTACTTGGGAGAATAAAGGGAAGCCTAGCAAGATGGTTCACAATAATAGTAACCCTAGCAGACCTGTTCCTCTCACTATACGTTTGGGCATTCCTCTTTGACTCAACAAAAAACAACCTATTCCAACTAGTAGAACACTATGAGTGGGTAAAACAAGCGGGAATCACATATTACTTGGGAGTAGACGGTTTAGGGATGATAATGGTTGTCCTAACAACATTCCTAAGCGCAATGGCAGCCATTGCAAGCAACCACATTAAAGAAAGGGAGGGACTATACTACTCACTATTCCTACTAATGGAAGGCGGACTCTTAGGAGTGTTCGTCTCACTAGACTTATTCTTATTCTTCATATTCTGGGAAGTAGTCTTAGTACCAATGTTCTTCTTAATCGGAATATGGGGCGGACCGAGAAGAAAATACGCAGCAATAAAGTTCTTCATCTACACACACGTCGGCAGCGTTGTAATGCTAATATCCTTCTTCTATATATACTGGGTATGGAGCCAAGCCACAGGAGTACTCTCATTTAACCTACTACACTTAACTGGACAAGAGGCATACATGGGAACAACCAAATTAGCTGTAGAAAGCGTGATAACATCAAATTGGACAAAAACAATACTATTCTCAGCACTATTCTTCGGCTTCGCCATCAAAGTACCAGTAGTACCATTACACACATGGCTACCCGATGCACACGTAGAGGCGCCAAGCCCCATCTCAGTCATCTTAGCTGGAGTACTATTGAAAATGGGAGGCTATGCAATCCTAAGAATTGCACTACCACTATTGCCATCAACCGCACAAACCTACGCATTACCAATAGCCTTTATAGGCCTTGTTAGCATTTTCTACGCAGGCTTCGTAGCCATATGGCAAAAAGACATAAAGAGACTAATAGCATACTCCTCAATTAGCCACATGGGACTAGTAATAATTGGCAGCGCCGCAGCAACACTCGGTTCAACACTAGCACTTATTGGCGCAATCTACATGATGTTCGCCCACGGTTTAATTAATGGACTACTCTTCCTAATTGCAGGAGTCTACAAGAACCACGTGCACAGCAGATTAATACCTGACATATCAGGTTTAACCGAAAAAATGCCTATGACATCAGCTTTCTTCGTATATGGCGCAATGGGAGGTCTAGGTCTCCCAGGTCTAGCTGGATTCGTAGCAGAATTCCTAATAATACTAGGCGCATTCCAATACTTTGTAGTTATCCAACAAGAGTGGATAGTTGCACTTGTAGTATTCGGCGCTATCCTCAACGCAGCGATGTTCCTTTGGGCGATCCAAAGAATGATTTTTGGACCCCAAAAGAAAGAGGGCGACTACAAAGACCTATGCTTACCAGAGATCATATCTTTCTCAATACTTGGCATAGTGATACTTATACTAGGCGTGTACCCACCTCTCTTAGTTAACATGGTTAATACGTTCGCTCAAAGCTACGTGCAGTTATTCCCACCAATACCATAAAAATTTTTATTTTTGCTGAAAAATTTGCTTTGGAGGTTTAGTGAATGTATGAGTTGTTAGGATACACAATAGGGGATACCGAATTCATTGTTGGGCTCCTAGTGTTTGCAGGTTTCCTAAATATAATTTTCGACTTACTGAAGAGAGATAAACGAATTATCGCATATTATCTATCACTCGTAGTTACATTCTTCGAGTTATATTACGTGTTAGTTCAATGGAGCAACAGCCAAGTAAAACTATTAGCCGATGACTTCACAAGAATGTTCGCTATTATCTACTTGGCATCCCTATTCCTAATCTTAATAGCATTAGAAAAGAACTTAGAAGATGTCGATAGAAAAGGCTTGCTTCATGCTCTAGTGCTGTTTTCCGTCGCAGGCATGATAGTCGCTACCTCTACACTGAATCTCATCGGGATCATTGTAGCATGGGAATTTGCAAGCATTCCAACTTATGCCGTGTTAGCAATAAAGAGGGACGACCCAATATCCCTCGAAGCAGCAACAAAATTCTTCATAATTGGAGCGGTAGGCTCAGCAATAATGCTCTTCGGTTTATCCCTAATTTATGGTGCAACTGGAAAAATTGATTTAGTGGAAATAAAGAACATATTGGAACTCGGTGGTTACAACAAGGAACTCTTAGACGTTGGATTGCTCGTATTTATCTCAGGTATAGGGTTTAAACTAGCATTATTCCCATTCTACGTCTGGATGCCCGACGTTGTAGAAGGGGCCCCCAATTTCTTATCAGCTTACATCTTAGCAGTATCCAAGGCCATGGCCTTCGCAGTCGCTTTAAGAATATTCTACTTAGGATTCCCCGTTATAGCACAATACTGGACACCAATCTTCGGGCTACTAGCCCTATTCACTATGACTGCTGGAAATCTAGCCGCGTTAGTGCAAAAAACAATGAAGAGAATGTTAGCATACAGTAGCATCGCCCACGCAGGGTACATAGTTCTAGCCCTTGCTGCGATTGGGCCAACACAACTGGTTGCAGCATCAGTGTTCCACATTTTAACCCATGCTCTCATGAAGATTGCGGCTTTCGCTATAGCTCTAATCGTAACAGTGAACATTGGAAGTGATTTAATCGAGGATTACTCTGGAATGGCTAAAAGGTCTCTATTGATAACCATACTATTAACAATCGATATGCTATCCCTCGCAGGTATACCACTTCTCGCTGGATTCTGGTCAAAGTACTTCCTATTCCTCGGTATAGCAGAAACAGCATGGTGGTTGGGCCTAGCGGGTTTCCTAAACAGCGCAATGTCACTTTACTATTATGCGAGGGTAATATATGTAATGGTATTCAATGAACCTAAAGACGATAAGCCCATACAAGTAAACTACTTTTACTTAACACCAGCAATTATCTCAATAATTGCACTGATCGCTATAGGTTTCTACCCAACACCAATCTTTGATATGCTGCTAAAAGCAGCTCAAGTATTGATCCCCTAAATTAATTAACAATTTTTTTACCACACTTCACAATTTACAACAAGAATTTTTTCTCTCGTTAAAGCGTGAGGAAAGTAAATAAAAACAGTACAGTATAGTTACATACAATACTTGTTCTCGTTTTATTCGACCATTGAAAAAACTAACCATACCTCTCAAAAAAAGCCCTCTTAATTTCGGAACCTTCAATAATAACTAATCCTTTCTCCTTAGCATATCTCTTGGCTTCTTCAACTGGTAATGCCTTCCCATCGTCTCCAAGCATCTCTATTAGTGCGACACATGGTTCTATGCCCGCTAGAAGGGCTAAAGCCAAAGCTAATTCAGTGTGTCCTTCACGTTCTGACAAAAGTTTACTCGCACCTCTCAGTAAGTGAACGTGTCCTGGGGCTCTAAAGTTCCTTACAAAATCACTTTTTATATCAAAATTATGGTCATCCCAGAATTTCCCACATATTTCCCCTAGATACCCTACTGTTAAAGCACGATCATTATCTGTTATACCTGTCCTCGTTTTCTTATGATTGACTGTTATGGAAAAAGACGATCGCTTATCATAGGGTAACCTATCGGGAACCATTTCCCTTAATAGGGGTATCCCACTATTCCTTAGCAGATCCTCCATGAAGGGCAATCCTATTGCATCCGCAATTTCGGGATGAATAGCTACGCATAGAAGACCCCCACCATCTTTTCTCATAAGTCTAACTAGCTCGGGAGTTATGCTACTTGCTCTGACGAATATGTCGACTTCATTCTCTCTCTTGTCGCTATCGTGAACTAAAACAGGTTTACCTTCCTTTAAACTTTTAACCGCCTCCTCTATTGACATTTCGATCACTTTCCGTTGTTATCCCCAATTTCATTAGCGAAAATTTTATTTGCATATGTTTTGACCATTGAAGGTAGCCGAAACTATAACCTAACATAGTATCATATTTAATATTAACCTAATTCACATATACAGTGATTCAAAGCTATATACGTGGAACAATACACCTAGGAAATGACAGGTGATAAAACTGAAACATGAACTTGAAATAAGAGAGCCTTCTAACGCCGATGAATTTAAGGTAATTGAAGAGATACAAAAAGATGCTTGGGGAATGAATGATATAGATGTTGTCCCATACAGAATAATAATAGCTATACATGAAGCAGGCGGATGTGTTCTGGTCGCCTACATGCAAAATGAAGCGATCGGATTCGTTTTGGGTTTTCTTGGCATGGTAGGTAATGGGGAAACCTATCTGCACAGTCACCAACTTGGTGTTAAAAGGAAGTATTGGGGTCAAGGTATTGGCTTTCTCCTGAAACTAAAGCAGAGGGAATGGGCTATAAATAGAGGAATTAACTTGATAAGATGGACGTTTGACCCACTTCTCGCTAGGAACGCTCATTTAAACTTCTCAAAACTAGGCGTGATAAATAATACCTATCACATTAACCTGTATGGCGTAATGCGAGATAAATTAAACTACGGAATTGAATCAGATAGGTTCTACGTTGAATGGTGGGTAAACTCAAACCACGTGAAAAGGAAGATAGAAAAAAGTGAGAAAGTAACATTCAACTTGGGAGATTACATGGATAACATAGCTAACACTGTTGAGTTTAAAACGGGCATACCTGTGATTAAAGACATAAATTTGGAATTAGCCGACAAAATCGTTATAGTTGAAATACCGACAGACATTGAAGAAGTTAAAAAAAGAGATCTAAGTGTGGCGGTTGATTGGAGGCTAAAAACGAGAGAGATCTTTCAAAACTACTTCAAGAAGGGATACATTGCGGTAGATTTACTCACCCTAAATGACAACAAAGTTAAGAGGACATTTTACATACTTCTAAAAGAAAAGAAACAAAAGATACTCAATGAAAAATGGTGGGAATTACTTTGAAGATCAATGAAATAAAATTAATATTAATCGAGAAAGAACTGAAGGAGACTTTCACTACCAGTTTCGGCCCAACAAAAAAGAGAAAAATCGTGTTGGTGAGAGTGAAAACCGATGATAATGTAATAGGTTGGGGTGAAAGCGTAGCTGGAAATGGACCTTGGTTCTCATATGAAACCTATGAAACTGTTTGGATAACGTTGAGGGACTTCCTCTCAAAACTCATATTAAAAAGGGATATCATTGAACCGCTCACTACATTTGAACTATTCAATCCCATAAGAGGCCACAACATGGCTAAATACGCTTTAGAGGGCGCTATACTTGACGCATACGGTAAAACCGTGGGAAAATCACTCAAGGAACTAGTCGGCGGGGTGAAGAATGAAGTTGAAGTTGGTGTCAGCGTTGGAATAAAGAAGACTATTGATGAACTAATAGAATCGATTGAAGGGTATCTAAACGAAGGATACAAGAGGGTAAAAATAAAAATTAAGCCAGGATGGGATGTGGAACCCCTTAAAGCTATAAGGGAAACTTTTGGTGACATAAAACTTCAAGTAGATGCAAATGCCGCTTACACAATGGAACACTTGGAGACACTGAAAAAACTAGATGATTTTAATCTCCTAATGATAGAGCAACCATTTCATTACGAGGATCTCGTAGATCACGCGCAACTACAAGGAATACTCGAAACCCCAATATGCCTCGACGAAAGCATCACCAGTATACACTCCGCAAAGGCTGCCGTCAAACTGAGAAGTGGAAAAATAATAAACATTAAACCGGGTCGAGTTGGCGGAGTCTATGTGGCGAAACAGATACACGATTTAGGTGTGAAAAATAATATGGGACTTTGGATTGGGGGGATGCTAGAAACAGGGATTGGCCGAAGTTTCTTAGTTGCTCTAGCTTCATTACCTGGAATAAACTATCCCAGTGATGTATCTGCAAGTTCAAGGTATTGGGATAGGGATATTGTCGAACCTGAATTCAAGCTGTCAAATGATGGGAAAATTAGAGTTCCCGAGAAACCAGGTATAGGCGTTGAAGTGCTTGAGGACGAGATCGATAAGATAAAGATTAGAGAACTCGTTTTGAAGTGACCTTCTTCATTGCACTATAATTTTTATATCATGCTATACCTAAACTATATTGTATTGAAGATTTTATTCAGAAAATTGTATTTCATACAGGTGCCGTAATTGACAGCATCAAACTTCGAGAAACTAGTATGGAACTACATAAAAACATACATTCTGGGAGGATTCTTCTTTTTCTTCAAAAAAGAATTATTACCCTTAACAATCTATTTGATAGCAACAGCCCTCCTATTACACTACCAGTTAATCAACTTTGACATAGTATTTGTGCAAGCCATAATACTAATCGCAGCAGGTATACTCGCTAGCAAGAAAAAACTATCCGCAAAAACAAGCTCAATAATCGTGGTATTATTCGCCACCTCACTGATACTGATCTACTTCAACGTTATTCCAACACCAACAGGCTACACGTCAATACAGATAACACTCGAGGAAAAATATTACCTAACGATAGCACTATTGCTGTTTTGGGTTATCTTCAGCCTATCCTATTTAATCTTCGAAATAGCTGATTTCTTCGCCTCAACAGCAGGTCAATTTATATTGTGGGGGAGTGATAGGAAAAGAATATTCTTTACACCATTACCCCAAATAGCATTAGCGATTAGCGTGATATTTCCCCTCTACCAATACTTCTATTTGACGTTCAATTTAATAGACTTAGCGTTCACATTGACACCAGGTTTAATGGTTCTCATCATAATTTACGGACTATTTAGAAATAAAGGGAGAATACTGAGAAACTCATTCGCGATATATAGCTTCCTCCTAGTATACATAGTGATAGCATATGCAAGCAATGGAAACTTCGTTCAAGGCGCCGTAATCAACGGTTTCTTAACAATTATCGGCGTAATGTTCATGATGCAAGGCAGAATAAGAGATATCGCTATGACAACAACAAGCGAAGTAAGGGCACCCTACGTTCCCGCAGCAACCCTCGCGGTCTTCGGAACCATTATGATATTCTTAGGATTCCTAACACGAACACAGAGTTACACAACAAGCATCGAAACGATTTGGTGGAAAATAAACATAGTTGGTGCATTCCTCGCAGTGATAATCGCAGTCGTAGCCCTTTATGTCACCGGCAGAGTAAAGAGATACACTGAGCGAGACAAAATCACAACCAAGGAACTATTCCTTGAGATTGGACTGATCATAGGGAGAAAAATCATTGATGAGATTGTAAAGAATTATGCTGATTCATTTCAAGAAGTCACTAAAAAGGCTGTCGAGAAGAGCGAGGAAACAATAGAAAAAATAAGAAAAACCATAAAAGAGGCAAAGGATTTCCTCGATAAATTTCTAAAGTTTTAATCCAGTTTCTTTTCTTCTAATTTCTTCAATTTGTTTTCGAGAGCCTCAACACGCTCTCTTAGATCAATTAACTCTTCTGTTAACTCTTCGACCTTCTCTAATAATTCAGATAACTTGCTAAGTTCGCTTTCAGACATTGGTAAACACCTAGTTGGTATCTCACTAGGAAATAAAATACAATTAACACGCTTTTAAAGAAAAAGAATACGTGGCTAATCCCTAAAAAGCAATTTTATCATTGACAGCGAAAAACCACTATCAACAGTGATAACCTGCCCAGTTATATTCCTAGCATCATCGCTAACCAAGAAAAGAACAACTTTAGCAATTTCCTCAGGCTCAATAACTTTTCCAGTGAGAGTAAAAGCCTCAGCGAAATCCCCCTCACCAATATTGAGAACATCAAATAGACTCTTACCCATGTCCGTTTTCACAATACCCGCAGCAATCGCATTAACTGTTATCTCCGTGTTAGCCAGTTCTTGTGCCAACGCTTTGGTGAAACCAATGATCCCAGCCTTAGCGGCACTATAAGGAGTTAAAAATGCAAACCCCATAACACCCGCTATAGAAGAAATATTAACAATCCTGCCATACACGTTTTCATCCATTAACTCCAAAGCCCTCCTAGTAACAAGGAAAACCGACCTCAAATTGACATTAATGGTTCTATCCCACAATCGAACATCAACACTCCTAAAAGGCGCCGCATACCCCCAACCAGCATTATTAATCAATATATCCAGTTTCCCCGATTCACGCTGAATTTGCTCAAACATGGAGTCAACATCACTCTCAACAGAAACATCAGCCCTAACTATTGCACCGCTCCCACCAACCTCCAATATGCTCTTCAAAGTCTTTTGAGCTTCTTCCTCCCTTTTCCTATAATTAACATAAACAAAAGCCCCGTTTCTGGCCAACTCAATAGCTATAGCCCTACCAATACCCCTACTAGAACCTGTAACCAGGGCAACCTTCCCCTTAAGATCAATCACTACACCAACCCCCTAGAAAGGCAAAATACTCAAATTAAAACCAACCCTCAAAACCAAATTCACCGCATAAAGTATAAAAAGAACACCAATCACACCCAAAAACACCCTATAACCCCTCGTATCCAACATGTTCTTTCCAACATGACCAGCATAAGCCAGCAAACCCAACCAAGCATAATCCATCCAAACATGAAAAACAAACAAAACAACAACCCCAAACAAACCAAAAAGCCTCAAAGCATCAAAAATAAGAATACCACCAACCAAAAACCACCACAAAATAAAATACGGATTAAGGCCAGTCAAAGTAACCCCAACAACAACAGGATTATCGTGAACATTAACAATAGAACCACCACCATCACCACCAACCCAAGCATCCCTAACCATCAAAAAACCAAGAAAAGCCAAAAAACCCCCACCAACAACACCCAAAAGAAACACAAACAAACCATTAGTAAACAAAGCCGACAAACCAAAAGCCAAAACAACAATCAAAGGAAACTCAACAACACTATGACCCAACGCAACCCCAAAACCACTACGCCAACCCCTCTTAAGCCCCAAAAAAATAGCAGAAGTAGACAAAGGACCAGGCGAAAGCGCACCAGACGAACTAACAAGAACAACCTCCAAAATAAACCAAAACATCCACTACCCCTCCAAATGACAAACAAACCACTAAGAAAAACAAAAAAATAAAACCAATTTAACTAAACAAGCAAATAAAACAAATCCACATCACGTTGAGACCATACACTTTTTATTGGAAAGTTTTATAAATCATTTGAAGTATTATTTTGAATTACTTTTGTTTAATTTTTTGTTTTGCCTTGGGGTGGTGAGCCTGAGGCGTTTTCT
>JAGSHR010000130.1 GCA_029855985.1 Candidatus Njordarchaeota archaeon | reverse complement strand
ATAAGAGACAGGTAATAGAGCGTGTAAAGAAAGGAGACAAACTAGCGTTCTATATCGCGTGAGAAAAAAAGGTAAAAGGAATATACGAAGCCGCAAGCGAACCATACAGAGAGGAAAAACAAATATTCAAAGGCGGAGCATACCCAAACAGAATAAAACTCAAAAAAATAAAAAAAGGAGAAATCGAAATCGACAAAATCCGCGACAAAATGCAAATATTCAAAACCAGAGGAAAATACTGGGCACTAGCACTAATGGGAAAAGCCATGATTGAACTCGACAAAAACGACTGGAAACAAATAGAAAAAAACATGTAACCCCAAAAAGCCTCTAGCATCGCTTTTTTTGAATAATATTAATCCCAAATAATTTTAACTTCACCGCCATCAACGATTTAGTTTCCTAATAAACTCGTGATACTTCTCCATCTCACTCCATGGAATCGGGTTAATCACAGTTATTTCCTCCACTTTCTCAAGTTTATTGTCCAAAGTATAAAATATGCTAGCACCAAATTTCTTAGCGAGAGCAATTAAATATCCATCCCAAGACTCAACTCTGTAGATCACTGCGTAATCAATAGCCTCAATAGCAGCGTCCCTTGATACATCCTCATAAATTGCTTTAGACTTTATACTCAACGTTTTCTTAAGCAGATCACCCACCGTCTTCCTTGGAGCCTTCAAATAATTTGTCAAGATATGATACGCACCGATAAAAGCTGTTGTTGGAATAATTGCCCTTATTTCAAACCTTAAAACCTTTCTCAAAAAATTCAAAGCGTAAGGCTTGATCGGGTTCTCAAAGTGGGAAACGACGATTAACCCAACATCAACAACGCCGTCAATCGAAACCAAGTTTTTTTCTAACATACTCATCACTCATCCATTTACTTTCCCCACTGGAAAAACCCTTAACCATCACTTTAGTTTCCAGCATTAAACGATACCATTCATCAATAGCCCTCTCTACTTCCTCCTCATTAGGCTCAAGCAACAGCGATTTACCCCTCACAACCAATACAAGCTCCATGTTCGGCTTCAACCCAAGCTTCCGCCGTATCTCCGATGGAATAACAATCCTACCCTGCTTATCAATCCTAACCTTGTATTGCACCATCAAATACACCACACACCAAACCACACACCATATAAAAATAAAACGAAATAATAATTAAAAAATAACGGATAAAACAATACACCACTTAACTATTTTAAGTTTCATAAAGCATTAAATAATCTTTTTTAACTGATGGAGATATATTTTGGGATGTTATTAGGCTTGGTGCAATCTTTTTTAGTATCTGTTGGTGTTTTATTGTTTTTTTGATGTATTCTATGTGCTGTTTTAATATCGATCGCAAGCTTGTTTTTAATCTGTTTATTTTTTCGGGGTTCATGATTTTTTCGTTGTTTGTTTCGTTTTTTAGGATTTCGAGTATTGTTGGTCTTACTATGTATTTTTTTAGGTGGTGTAGTCCGCAACAGTTGGGTGCTGTGTGGTATTCGTATAGTCCTTCTCTGCATGTAGCCAGTTCCAGATTTTTCTCCTTTGTTAGTTCTAGGATTTCTTTTAACTTGTGTTTTCGGTATTGTAGTGTTGGTCTTTTTTGGTTTGATTTTGGTATTGTTTCCCATTTTTTCTTGTTTAAAATTTTATTGATTTGTTCTTGGGTGTGCTTTATTCCTTTGTATATTGTTGTTATTTCTTTTTTTGATGTAAATCTTATGAACTCTACTATAATTTGCTTTGCTCCTGCTTTTTTGAGACTATTTAGAAGTTCGTCTAGGTATTCTTTATCCGTGTTTATTCTTGGTATGAGAGGCTGAATTCTCGCTATGATTGGTACTCCTATTTTGCTGAGTTTTCTGGCTGTTTCTAGTCTTTGATGCATGTCAGGGGCATTTTTCTCTATTATTTTTGCTTCGGGGTCTAGGAAGGGTATTGTTGGTTGATAAATTACGAGGTTTCGTTTGGCGAGTTCTTTTAGTACTGTTATCCATGGTTCCTCTACTAATAATGTTCCTTTTGTGTTAATTATGATGGGGCAACGGTAGTTTAGACATGTTTTCATTAACTTATAAGAGCGGTGAAAATATTTTTCTATTGGTTGGAATGGGTCAGTTAATGTTGATAATCTAAATGCAGGTACCATCTTGAAAACTCTGTAAAAATCAAGTATGATTCTTCGGAACTCCTTGATATAACTTTCGAAGACTGTTTCGTTAATCCTTCTTTTGTAGTGGAGAAAGTTAACGTAACAGTAGGTGCACTGGAATGGGCAGGTTGTGTATGGTTCAAGTTTAAAGATTGAGTAGCATATGTTGCTCATGATTAAAGAGGGGGACACTATAAATTTTGACAATCTTTTTTACACCCAAGAAGAACCATTTGTGCTTAATTAGTTTCTTTTTCGAGAAGGTATAGAAGGAGCCATATTATTGTTTAAGTTTTTAATGTTGTTTTGTTTTTGTCACTTAGATTACTTGGCTTAGGGGAAATTTTGTGTTGGTCATGTTCATTGATACCATGTTTAAATAGAATATGTTATTTTCATTTGTTTCCACGGGTATTCTCATGTGTTTTATGGTGCCAGGATAGATCAACAGTCCCTCTATGTTTTCACCTTTGAGAAAGCTTTTATTACCTAGATCTAACAGGTATCCCAATATCTTGTATAAGTTGTCTAGTTTTGGCAGTGCTGGTATTTCTTCGTTGACAGAATATTTTATGTCCCCGATTAATATCTTTTTCTTTCCATTTTTTTGGTGAATAATTATTATGTCGGGCTTAATTCGGATTCTTGCCTCCACGTTCCCTAGTGAGCTTATGATGCTTCCCATGTACCTAGATTTTTCTTTAACTGGTTTGAATTTTATTTCCCATATGAGGTATGCTGTATTTTTGTTTTCTCTAGTGAACATTAATATTGCCTTACACGGTTCGCTCAACTCGTCGATTAATTGTTCTTTGCACCCTACTGATACTTTTTCTAGCTTGTAACCGTTCTCTAAGAATGATTCCATTATTTGGTTTATCACCCATACTTCATAAATGTACTCAAAAGAGAGCATAGGGTAAGGTAGCCTATTTGTGACTTGCATTAGTGTTGTATCTCCAAACATTAATTTTATAGCATCCATGTATATTTCAAGGATGAATCTATAACTAGGGTTCTGTTGATTTAGGGCATCTTCGATCAATTTAGTTAAATTAAGTTGTCTAAGGCTGTAAAAATGCCAAAGGTTGTAGCTATCCAAGAGACATGCGAGTTTATTTTTTGTTTCTTCTACTTGTGTATGCAGCTCTTGGAATTTCTCACGACTTAATAATGTGCTCAAATTGTTAGCAACTTGTAATAGGAAGTAAACGGTTTGAAAAACCATAATGTTTAGGTCCGTTTTAAATGTGATTTTAGGTTTCTTGAAGATCTTGTGGGGATTCATTTTAAAGATGGCGTTAGGAGATATTGTGGATCCGTAATTTCCAAGCACAGTTTCTTTCTCCCGGTGTATCGGTCCAATATAAAATAGTCTTTTGAGGTGTTTCTCTATTTCATTTGTTAGGCTCTCTAAGGTGTAAACAAGGAAATCGATGGCACTTATTAGTTCTCCTAATATTATCTTGAATGCTTCGGTTGTTCGTATGTCTTCTATCTTCTTTATTATGAGTGTGATTAACTTACTTAGATTTTTAATAACCTTGTTAATGATTGCTCCATATGCTCTCTCAGGGTCACTTTCAGTATCTT
>JAGSHR010000184.1 GCA_029855985.1 Candidatus Njordarchaeota archaeon | reverse complement strand
TCAGATGTGTATAAGAGACAGCTATCAAGTTTTCTTCTTACTGTTTTTTCATTTTTCCCTAATTCGCGAGGGAGTGTTCGCAGTATTTCCTTTTTATTTTTTCCCTCGTATCTTCTTAGTTTGGAGTAAAATTTTTCAAGGCCTATTTGTTTGTTTTTCCCACGATTATTTTTAGGCGCCAATGTTCTACACGCCCAAAAAATAAATAAATCAAAAATTAAAAAAATTGTTTAAAAAATAAATCCCATTATATACTCAAAATCACTGCTTTTTCTTCTTGTATAAGTAAATAGCAATAGGTATAATTACAATCACTACTAGAAACAAAAGCCCTCCTAAAGATCCTTCTGAGCTTACTGAAGTTATCTCATATGAAACTGTGCTTTTCTCGCTTTGATCCATATTGATTAGAACAAGGTAATATCTACCTTTCTCTCCTAACTTTATATCCCTATCTACCTTTCTAACATTTTGGTAGTTCATATAAACATTGACTTGATAATACCCGTTCTGAATTTGCTGGACAAAGACATTATAGTTAGCCTCATCCATGAGAAGCACATCTATAGCTGGACCTGAGAGAACTTCAACTTTAACATGGACAGCAATATTATCAGTACTTGTTTCAAATGAGGTTGAATAGTACTGCATAGGTGGCACATCAATGGTTGTAGCACCCAGCACACTCAATGGAAAATACATAATCACCGTAAAAAATATCAACAAAGACATTTTTCCTTTAAGTCTCATGTTATCTACCCCTGTATTAAGGCTATTATAACTCCTATCATTTATTTTAAATAACTGTAACAAGGACAGAAATAAAACTAATTGTAAAAGGCAAATTATACTCTTTATGTCCAATATTTTCCCAAATGAGAAAGCTCTATCTTAAAAAATAAAAATCCCCTATAAAAGAAAGCAACCACAAGTGTTAATAATCAAGACAATTCAGCCTACATCGCATCGTCATTATTTTTGTCCTAATAATTTTACCTAAAATTTCGCAATAGAGTAAAAAAGTTCATAAGGATTTATGTCAATCGATATACTCCTAAGTTATAAGGATGTAAAGAAGGCAATAGAATGCCTTAACGAATTGACTGAAAAATTAGAAAACATAAGGCATTTGTTTATGCTTTTGCTTTAGTCTGGTATTTTTATTAGTTTTTCTAGGTCCTTTTTGTCTGTTAGTATTTCGTTGTTTTCTATGTGTTTTTTTGCGCTTTCTGTGAAGCCTTGGTATGATATAAACCAGTAGATGTCTGCGTTCCATATGTTTTTTGTTTCTTCTATGTATTTTCGGTCTATTTTGCTTAGGGTTATTTCGATTACCCATTGTTGACCGTTTTTTAGAATAGCGTCGACTTCGTACACTTTATTTTTCTTTTTTGTTGTAGGGTTGAAGATTATTTTGGTGGGTATTTTAATTTTGTTGAGTTTTGTTTTTCCTAGTTTTTTTGCATCTATTTCGCTGCCTAGTAGTTCTGCTATGGTTCTTTGAGCTAGTAACTCGAATATATGGCTTGCTACCTTCTCGGCTCTTGAGATCCTTTTTTCTAGTTTTTTTAGTTGATTTATTATTCCCTTGTTCTCTGGTTTTATTTTTAGGATTTCTGGTATTTCTTTTCTTATTGCTATCCACCTTGCGAATACAGGGTTGAATATGTAGTACACGTTGTTGTCTCTTTTTACTATACCGAGTTTTTCGAGTTCCTCCATGTATACGTAAACAGTGTTGTAATCAATATTAAGGCTTTTTGCTATCTCCGATATTTTCTTTGGTCCACTAACGAGTGCTTCTAGTATGCTCCTGAGATATTTTTTTCTCCGTGAATACAATAGGTATTCGTTCCAAAGGTACCTGCAGTGCTCGTATATTAGTCCGCTACTAGAATATGTTTCTTGGAGGTAGGCTATATCTAGGGCTTCGTGAAATTCGATTTTATACAAACCTGATAGTTCCCTAGCTCTGCTTGCAACAACATAAATGTAGAAGGGAAAGCCTCCGGTTAGCCTCAATATCTTCGCCGCGGTTCTTCCTGAAACGCTTTTACCCAATATTTTTTCCGTTAACTCCCATGTATCCCTTAAACCAAAAGGAGAGACATCTATTGTCTCTAATTGGAGAAAGTATCGTTCCTTTGAATCCATTGAAACCTTATACATTATACTCCTTACTGATCCCGACAAGATTAATAGCACACTTCCTCTAAGCATTTCTCTCATAATCCCCAATATGTCAATTTTCGCTTCTTGAGCAGCAATAAGGAAATCTTGAACCTCATCTAGTATTAATACTGCTGGCTTATCGAGAGAGTTGATAATTGATAGAATCAACCTAAATTTTACGTCAGGCTCTGTTAGAGAAATATATCTTAGAACAGCATCTAACACTCTGTCGCTATCACTAACTTTGCGAACCAAGAGTTCTGGAATAATAAATTCTAATGGCTCCCCTTCCCCCCTTGTTTTGATCCAAAAAACAACCCATCCAAGAAGCCTATCGAGCATAATGTTGAAATCCTTAGGCATTCCCTCAAAATCCACATAGATCGGATACACTGATAAGTCACTTAACAAGCTGTAAAGGAACTGTTTCATTATCATTGTTTTTCCGCATCGTCTTACACCAAGGAAAACAAAACCTCTGAACTTTCCCTTTTTCACGTCCTCAAGTGCAAACTCCAATCTTTTAAGAACGTTCTCTCTGTCTGTGAATAGTTCTCGTTCGTTTTCTGGATATAAAATATTAACATACATGTTAATGACACCAATGTTAATGACAAATTTGTTAATAATAAATAACCCAATGTATGGTATTTAATATTCAATGAGATTCTCAAAACCCAAAAAAGGAATTAGAGGATCCAAAAATCGGTGTACTCTCATGTTTTCCATTGTTTAATGGGTTAATAAAGAGGTGATTTGTGTTAGGTGTTTGGTTCTCCATAGCCCCCTCCACCGGGTGTTAGTATGAGGAGTTTTTCGCCTTTTTTGAATTCTATTCTTGTTTTGCTTTTGAGTTTGATTTTTTCTCCATTTTTTGTTATTTTATAGTATTCTCCTTTTGCCCCTGGTTTTCCTCCATGGAGTCCCCATGGTGCGTGTTTTTGTCTTTCTCCTAGTAGGTTTACCACTGTATCGGTTAGGAAGAGGTATTCTCGGATTATTCCGTCGCCTCCTCTCCATTTTCCTTCTCCTCCGCTGTTTTCTCTTATCGTGTATCTTGTTATCATGATTGGGTACTCTTTCTCTATTTCTTCTATGGGGGTGTTCATCGTGTTTGTCATGTGTGTATGAACTGCGCTTTCTCCATGTTTACCGTAACATGCTCCGCTTCCACCGCCAATTGTTTCGTAGAATGTGAATAGTTTTCCTGTTTTTGGGTTTATTCCTCCTATTGTTACGTTGTTCATTGTTCCCTGGCTTGCTGCTGGGATTTTCTTTGGTATTAGTTTTGATAGTGCTTTTAAGAGTACATCAACTATTCTTTGCGATGTTTCAACGTTTCCTGCGGCAACTGCAAATGGTGGTGTAGCGTCTAGTATTGTTCCTTTCCTTGTTAGTACTTTTAGTGGTCTATATGCTCCGTCGTTGCTCGGTATCGTTGGATCCGTTATTGCTTTGAACACATAGTACGATGCTGAAATTGTTACGGATCTTGGAGCGTTTAGCGCTCCCTTCACTTCCTTGGTGTTCTCCCTGAAATCGAACACTACCTCAGTACCTCTTTTTCTCACTCTCACTTTTATTGGAATAGACTCGTCCAATTTTCCTGTATCATCGAGGTAATCGGTTGCCTCTGTTTCACCGTCAGGTATCTTCTTTAGTTTTGCTTTTACTCTCTTTTCAGTGTAATCTAGTAGTTGGTCAACAGCTTCTTTAAAGGTATCTACTCCGTATTTTTCAACTAATTCTTTTACCCTCTTAATGCCAGTCTTGTTTGCGATTAATTGTGCCACTATATCTCCTCTCCTCATCCGCGGTGTCCTCGTATTTGATAGGATTATTTTTAACACGTCTCGGTTAATTTCCCCTTTTCCAACGATTTTCACTGGTGGAATAATTAAGCCCTCCTCGTATATTTCCACAGAGTCGCTTGGCATTGATCCTGGTGCCTTCCCACCTAAGTCGCTGTGATGGGCTCTATTAACAACATATGCTACTAGTTCCCCATTATGATATACTGGCGCTATGATTGTGATGTCCGGTAGGTGTGTGCCTCCATTGTATGGATCATTTAACGCTATCATGTCTCCTTCTCCTATTTCTCCAAATTCACTGAGAGCAGCTTTCACTGAGAGCGGCATCGCACCCAAGTGAACCGGTATGTGCTCAGCTTGCGCGATTAATCTTCCACTCCAGTCAAATATTGCACAGCTGTGATCCATTCTTTCCTTTATGTTTGGGCTGAAAGCAGAGTTCCTTAAAGCTATCCCCATTTCCTCGGCAGTGTATTCCAGTGATCCTCGTATGATCTCCATTGTCACTATGCTACTCACTTTACTCGGCCCTCCTTAAAATTGTGTTCTCGTAAGGGTCGATCTCAGCAATCCAGTTTGGGTACACTGGTATAACAGTATCGTATTGTTCAATGACGGCAGGACCATGTATCCTCGCACCCGGTTTTAGCATATCTCTCCTGTATACCCACGTATCCTCGAAATTATCCGTGTTTTCAAAGTATACTTGCCTCTTAGAAATAGGTTGGGGTTCTGTTTTCTTTACTTCTTGTTTATGGTACCGCAGTTTTTCAATAGTCCCTATAACTGTAACTCTCAGATTGACGATTTCTACTTCTTCGTCCTCTAGCGAGTAACCGTAAACCCTTTTATGTGCCTCATTAAATCTCTTCCTTACTTCTCCCAATTCAAGCTCTGGCATAGGGAGAGGAATTATTAGTTCGTAACCTTGTCCAACATACCTTGCATCAACATGGTATGACTTCACTATGCTGTTCACTTTAATTTTTAGGGAGTCAATTTTTCTCTCTCCTCTATTCTCTAATTCTCTAATGGTTTCCATTAGCTCTTCCTTTGAAATTTCACTCAAACTCTTTCTAACCGACTTCGCGAATGTAAATGTGAAATCAATAGTTAATAAACCTATCGCAGAGAATAACCCCGGGTACCTCGGAACTACTATTTTCTTGAAACCAAGTTCATCTACCAGCGGAATCGCGTGAAGTGCTCCCGCACCACCATAGGCTATGAATGTTAAATCTCTAGGGTCAATGCCTTTTTCAAAAGTTGTGATCCTAATTAATCTACTCATCATGTTATTGGATATCTTGATTGACCCTATGGCAGCTTCAACTGCCTCTAAACCCGTGTATTCCTTGATTTTCTCTTCAAATGCTTTTTCAGACAGTTCCCTTGATATTTTCATGGTTCCACCCAAGAAGTAGTTTGTGTCAATTCTACCTAACAACACATGTGCATCCGTTATAGTTGGATCTGATCCTCCTTTACCGTAGCAAGCTGGTCCAGGATCTGCACCCGCACTCAATGGTCCAACTCGTATTGTTCCGCCTTCATCAACCCAAATTATAGTGCCACCACCAGATGATATCTCAGCTAGATCTATGAAAGGAAACCTAACTGGATAACCTGACCCTTTAACTATTCTCCCCAAGTGGACCTCTCCACCAACCTCGTATTCCGTCGTTATTATTGGTTGACCGTTGATTATTGAACCGGCTTTCGCGGTTGTTCCACCCATATCGAAACCTAACACGTTGTTTTCACCGAGCGTCTCAGCTAAATGTTTTGAAGCCATAATGCCAGCCGCTGGACCACTCTCTATTATGCTCGCTGGTAGCTTGGCCACCTCGTCTATGGGTGAAATGCCCCCGTTGCTTTGCATCACGTATAAGGGAGCGTTGAAGAGTTCTCTTATTCCATCGCTTAAAGCTTTGAGGTATTTTTCTACTATTGGTCTTAAAACAGCGTTAACAACGGTTGTGCTTGTTCGCTCGTACTCTCTATGTTCTGGGTCAACTTCGCTGCTCAGCGTTACATATAAATTATCCGTCCTTGATTTGAGAAAATTTCTAATTTCAATTTCGTGTTTTGGGTTAACGTAAGAATGCAATAGGGATACTGCTATTGATTCGACTTTTTCTTCTCGAATTTTTTCGACTAGACTCTCTAATTCCCCATAATTTAATTCTTTTATTACGGTTCCTTCGCTATTAATTCTTTCGGTTACCTCAAACCTAAGCTCTCGTGGAATAAGTGGTTTGGGTTTTTTAAAAAAGAAATCATAGAG
>JAGSHR010000018.1 GCA_029855985.1 Candidatus Njordarchaeota archaeon | reverse complement strand
CCACCAGACACCTCAAAAGACACACCGCGAAGCGCATAAACCAAACTATCACCAACACGATAAACCTTACTAACATTATCAACAACAACCTTCAACCATTCAACACCTCCACAAAGTCTTTGGTGAATGATAGGACTTGGAAACGAATAAAAAGTAAATTCAAAAATATTGTGGGAAGAGGGAAAGCTAAGTAGAGGGAGGTAAAGAAGTATATGTTTAACAAAACGTGTGCAACAAATAAGAGTGTCGCTAATGCCAAAATGTAGCCAATTGTGGAAACGGTTACATACCTTGCGTAAGCTATTTTTAACACGTGTTTGGCTTTCCAACCAACACCGAAAAATATAGCGAATTCGTCTCTATAGCCTTGAGTAAACAAGTATGTTATAGCAAACGATGATGCAAAGGAAAAAATTGTGAAAAACAAGACCATATCCCTATCAAAAAACTGCATCTTGTTAACGGTAGTGATAAAAACATTCTCTCCACATGCTTCGATTAAATTCGCTTCAACCTTTGTTCGATCAGCGAGAACGTTGACCCAAACAAGTAATACTTTATAGCCATCCAATGGAGAAAACATTATTATGAATGGGACAGTCCACTTGTAGTCAAAAATATCATTGAACAGGCGAGATTGAACAACACCCATCACTTTGTACTGCGAACCGTTAAAAGAAAAAGAGTCGCCAACTCCCATGCTCGTACTTATGCTAACTAGAATGCCATCTTGGGAAGGATGTACAGACCCAATCAATAGATATTGTCTCAAAAATACCTCTGCTGGTCCACTTACCCAAACAACGAAAAACTCTGACCCATTAACAGTAATGGATGCGTAACCAAACCCCAAAACCAAAAAAACGCTGTCAATGCGAGCAACACGAGCCATGTCATTTGAGGACAACTCACCGCGATAAGATACAACTTTATAGTAATTGTAGTTTGATGACTCCTCAAAAACCAAAAAGGGAGAAACAAAAATTCCTGCTAAAACGAGTACAACAAGAATAAAAACTAGAAATTTGGAGAATAGCCCCTTAAAACTAATACTCCAAAGTGAAAACCACAAGTGCATCACCTCAGGAACAATTCATCGTCTTAACACCTTCTCCAAGTCCAAGCTATAAACCCTCAACAAGGCAGGAATTGAAGCCAATAAAGTGAAACCTAAATAAATTAGCAAAACGTATACATAATAGTTAACCAAGGCAAACAAAAAGAATGACACGGATATGTACAACGCTAAGTAAAAGAGTATAATAAGGTTCCCCGCCCAACTACCAATAAACCCTATCAGCGAGTACCTAAGGATAAACAGAGATACAACATGTCTCCTCCTCCAGCCAGTAACCCTAAGCAAAGAAATAAAACGCCTTTTGTCTCTAACATCCCAAAAGAGAATAGCGGCGATCAAACTAAAAGCAATAAGTGAGAAAACGATCATATTCCAAGCAATTTGGTTTCTAAACCTATTAAAAACTGCTTCCTTTATGAAACAGTAGACTTCCCCATAGAAACGCTCTTTAACAGCCTTCTTTATCCTTTCCGCCACGTCGTAAACATCATAACCAGGTTTAACCCGAACAACGATGTCCATACCAATATTAAATAACTCAAAACCATAACCAGACCCATTTTTAAAGAAAAATACCTCCATAATCCTTTGGAAAAACCTCTGAAATGTACCAATGGGTAATATTATATTCCCCCTGTAATTTTCCTTATTCATAATAGACTCCGCAGCGGCATCCATTGCAGGACTGGACACTATACCCTTCACACGCCACTGAAAAGATGCCGACAAATAACTACCATTCTCTAAGTACAAGATATATGTAAGCTTCAACATGTCACCAATACCGCTAATACGACCAATACGAGTGAAATAAAGGAAAGCTATTCGATCCAACAAAACAGCGTCCTCATCGTTAGACGAGAAAAACTCGCCTTCAACTACATACTCAAGCTTAGGGAAAGTGGGATCACTAATATTACACCAACGAAAATTATAAAAAGGACTCGCTGGATAAGATAGGTTCCAAAATGTTACTTTATCAGGTGAATAAGCCCATTTAACGCCCTCAACAGACCTAACAATCCTGGTTACATTAAATACAGATACAACCCATGATTCCCCCAAATTAAACCTAGGTTGGTAATAAACCATAATATCACCTGGATACAAAAAGTCTTCAGCGTACCTAGCGTTGACATCTCTCACGACCGAGGTGGTAACGAAATCATAGGTGAAATAAGCTGGAAACATCATTAAAATAAATAAAGCTAAAAACTTCTTCTTCTTGATATCAAAGCCTTTGAATACCATTCGGACAAACATAGAAAGTAGCAAACTATATCACCCAGAATAATTTGACAGTTGTAATAAGGAAAAAATCAAAAAATTATTAAAAGATATGAAATTTTTAAAAAATACAGAGAACTTTAGTAGGTTGACACGGTTAATTCAACACTAGCTCTATCCTCCCAGACTATATTAAATAACCCATAAATGTATCCTACCATTATTTCCATTATCTTTAATGTTCTTGGTGGTGCATTTATGACGCCATATGGAATGCATGGTTGTTTTTCTGGGATCTTTTTAATTATTTATAGATGATGGTTTCGTATGCATTTTTCTTTCTATTTATATAAGTGAATTGTTTCATATATATGCCATATCATGTATGGTGTTGATGCCACTAGTTCGGGTATGACTAGGCCTGTTACATTGATTGTTTTCCATGGGAAATTGACCTACTCCCCTCGATTTATCGAGGGGATTCTTTGGGCACCGATAAAAGGCGGTGCCTCGGGGCGGCCAAACCCCGTTACCCCTATCCACCCCACACCATGCGGGCCGGACT
>JAGSHR010000019.1 GCA_029855985.1 Candidatus Njordarchaeota archaeon | reverse complement strand
GTCCTACCATGTGACATGCCCCTTGTTCCTGTAGAGTTGCTCGAATTCGTTAGAGACGTTTCTGGTGACTATGACATAGTTGTACCCCAACACAAAGGCTTTTTCGAGCCTCTCGTGGGGTATTACAGAAGAACCACCCTGCCAATGATTAAGTCTCTGATTGACCACCAGAATCTGGCCATGAAAAACCTCATCCTTTCCCCGGATTTCAGGGTTAGAATCATAAATGAATCCGAGTTGAAAAAATTTGGTAACCCCAGCCGATTTTTCCTCAACATAAATTATCCTGAGGATATGGAGAGGATATATTAGGCGACAATCGCCAAGTTGTATGATATAAATTTTGAGAACTTATCGCTTACAATGAATTTAGCGAAATCCAAAATTATTATTCAAAGGAATTACCTCCTATTCCTTCCTCAACTACGATTTGTACTTTTAAGGAGAGTTGACAAAATGCGGATGTTAACTTTATAAAAGGTATTATGGGGAGTAGAAAAAAGGATGAAGTTTGTAAAGAAAGGAATTTCCGGGATATCATGAGAAGGTTCTCAAGAAGAAATTCCAAGAATATAAAAATAGAATACCATGATTATGAATGGCCATATTTGTATATTGAAACTCCCATACTTCTTGCAAGATATGTTGCTCATGTAAAGAAAAAGAACAAAGATAAAGGGTGTGGTTGGGTTTATTTACGTGGACAGGTTGAGAATTTTGAATCTATGAGACCGAGTTTATTCCGTGGAGACAATAGTAATGTAAAAGTTGGTACATTGCTCAAAGCCCAGAAGGAATTAGCCAATAAAATTAAGATAAATTTTGACGATTATGCAAGATTTAAAGTTAAAGATTTACCGGCACTGCTCCAGCATTATGGTATAAGAACTTCGTGGCTCGATGTTCTTGATAACCTGTTCGTCGCTATCTGGTTTGGAAGCCATAAAATAGAAAAAATAACAAGGGAAAGCGGGGAATTCATAATAAGAGATCTTATTCAAGAAAATCAAGAGAGCCTTAATGGAAGAAACGAAAAATATGGTTGGATTTACCTAATATCTCAATATGATATGAAAGCTGAGAAAAGGCTAAAAATTAAAGATTTAAGAAGCGAATTCCATGACTTAAGCATTAGACCCCACACTCAGCATGGTTACTCAGTCACTTTTAGTAACGAAAAGACATTTAAAAATGGAAATACTGACTTAAAAGATTTTGTCATATCAACGGTCAAGTTCCCATTAAACCAAAATTGGAAATTGTTTTATACCGGTTTTTCTTATGAATATATGTTCCCAAGCACTTTCCACGATAACACTCTCCAGTATCTTAAAGATGGGAAAACAAATAGGTATGGGAAAAGGGCTAAGAGAGTCGATGAGATCATTATAGAAGTTGAAAGGAAGTATAAACTCCCTCCAGGTTCTCTCGGACGCGTCACTTGGCTGTCCAGCAAGCGTATTACAGAATCTAAGTAACAGTATAACTCCTCTTCACTAAATTTATCCCCAATTAGCAAATAAAGTTGGAACAATCTCTCAGGCAAAGATAGCTACCAGAAAATACATTGCCTCGAAGATAAATCAACCTCTACAGGGCTAAACCTCTGTTGAACGGTTTGGGGCGTTGAATTATACTTTGCGTGGGATATTTTACAAGGAGGCTTAAAAATGAAAGCAGTTATGAAAACAAAGCCGGGGCCGGGCCTCGAAATTGTTGATGCACCTATTCCCGAGGTGGGTCCCCACGATGTGCTCAT
>JAGSHR010000105.1 GCA_029855985.1 Candidatus Njordarchaeota archaeon | reverse complement strand
ATGCCAAAAAGGTCCTCGGGGAAGCCCCCAAAGACCCTATTTCTAAACCAGCCAAAAACATGACGAAAAAGACATTATTCAAAAGAAAAAGATAATCCCAGAGTCCCACTCCAGTAATTCGTATTGATATTCTATATTATTTTAATATAATGGTGAATAGATTTTTGCCGTTACCTTGTGCCGCGATCGGCGTTAAAATTTGCCTTCAAAAATGAATAACCTTTCTATTTCGCTACTATTAGTGAGGTTCACTTGGTTCTCTGTTTCCACTATTGGTACCATGAGTACCGCTTTATCTATGGCGGTCTCTGGGTAGACTTTCCTTAACAGTTCTTTGTTGATGCTTTTCAGAAGGTTCGATTCGCTCAAGTTAAAGTAGTTTACTTCGATTCTAGGTTCTGGTTCTTTTCGAAGTCTTAACATGTATAGAACATTCTCGATCCTAATTAATCGCACGTTATCGAAATAATCTCGCATTCTCTTTGAGGACTCACTGTTTAATTTGAACCAAGCCCAACCTGCGAAAACTAAACCATTCCTCTCTTTGTATTCTCGTGTTTTCTCAACTAATGCGGCAAATTTTTCTGGTTCCAGTAGTTCGTAATTTAACACGTTTCCGTTGTTCTCTAGCTCGATCTTGTGTATTATCCATTTTGGTTTTAGGATTTTGAAACCGAGTTTGTCTGCAAGGTTCATGGACGGTTTGTTCCATTCGAAGATTGCGCCTCTAAAAACGCGGTAACCCTTCTCAATGCTTTTCTTGATGACCTCTCTGTTGAGAATTTGAGCTATCCCTTTTCGTCTATGATTTGGGTTTACTCTTAGCCCCTCTAGCCAAACACTGTTATCCGGTAGATACCTAGCTCTTAGGATCCCAACAGGTTCTCCGTTTAAATCTGCAACGTAGAGAGCACCACGCTTATCGTTCAACCAGATATCCCAAACGAGGTGAATATAGTCACCGTTCTCCCACGTATTTCTTGTGAAATCTAAAACGGGTTGTTTGTCACTTGGTTTGGCTAAGCGTACATGTATTTCCAATTTGCTCCCTCATATACTATTATGTTGGGTTATACTTGGCATTTAGCGTCCCTATAGGAGATAAAGTGCGATGGCGCTAAAAAAACTTTTGTCTTTGTATTAACAACTTCTAAAGAAAATTTTTCACAACTGTTTTGCTTTTAAGAAGTAGGTTTAACTGCATTTCATAATCGTTCTAGAGAGTTCTTTTAAAAAAGAGTGAAAAAATTTGTGAGTTATTGATGTTATTTTATGTTGTTAGTAGCAACGAGAATGCTAGTAGTTGGAACAATATTATCATTATTCCTTCGAATTTGTCGAGCTTGTTGTCGTCTAGTATGCTTCTCTTGATGAACCAGAATTGTAGAGCTACAAGGGTTAACTGGAATAAACTGTACTTATCTAACGGTATGGGTATGAATAGTCCAACGCCAGCTAGTATTATTAATAGAATTTGAGCTATTCCACCCAAAAGGTTTCCTAAACCTATGCCGACATCACCCCGCATTGCTGATTTTACGGCGACGAAGTGTTCAGGGAGAGCCCCTAAAAGAGCTAAGATCAAAGCGATAACTATTATTGGGTCCCCTATCGACGCTATTGCTTCCTTGTTGTGTGCTAGGATGGATTCAACACTTGAAACTATTAGGTGACCTCCTATGAATATACCAATGTTTCCCAGAGTGAAGTAAATTGCACCTTGTTTACCACTAAGGTGGGATTCCACGACGGCTGAACCTTTTCTTGGGACTAACAGTATGTATAATGGGTACGATGCGAAGAGGAAGACTGAAAAGTAGCTTGGCAGGTACAGTGTGCCCTCGGGTTTGGTGTACACCGCGTGGACCAAGAAGTAAAATATTATTGATAGTAGTGCTACAGTTATGAAGCGGTAAAGTTCTGTGTCATATTGGATGGCCTCCACTGGTACCTCTATTGGCCCTTGCTTTGCGGCAAGTATTATCACTACACCGAGTAAAATTAAATTTACGCCTATCGTCGCTAGGATCATTATTAGAGAAATCTCTATGAGTTCAATGTTGTTTGTTACGGTTCCAACGTAGAAGGATAACGCTACTAACACCGCCTCCGGTATGTTGGATACCAGACTACTGAGAACTCCGGCGTTGTACTCTGACATTTTTATTGCTGCACCGATTCCCTTAACTCCCTCCACTGAGAACTCTGGGGGTTTGTATATGAACCATGCGCCCAACATTATTCCAGCTATTGATGATACCGCGATATCCCCGATCATGATGGAGTAAATGTAAACAATTGACATTATTCCTATATAAGATACGTCGAGTTTAGTTAGTTTTAATACTTCTTCAGTCATTTAAACACCCAATAAACTTGCCTTTTCTTCTCATCTAAACACAATCTGGAGATTTCTTTGATAAATCTCTTTGCTAGTGATATTTTGTTTTCGCTTCATAAACAATAAGAATTACAAGATTTAAAATTCTCTTTTAAAAACATACATGGAAAAATTTAGAGATAAAGAAAAAGCGCTATTTAAGGGATAGGACCCTCTTTGCGTTACTATAAAGCCAACTTTCTAGTGCATCTGGTTTTAGCGGTAATTCACTCATTTCCTCTAATATCTCGCTGTGTTGCATTCCCAGTAAAAGCCATGTTGACCCCCATAATACTTTGTTTTTCGCTACTGTGTTTCCGTAATAGATAAGCGTTTCAAAGCCTGAACCCGGTTTACCAACGTATTTTGGTCGGAAAGCTGATAACTCAATGTACACGTTTGGGTGTCTCCACGCAACTGTTACTGCTTCGTTTACCCAAGGCCAACCCGCGTGCCCCATTATTATCTTCAGCTCTGGGAATTTCGCGGCGAGGTTATCGAAATGTTTTGGGTGTTCTATGTACATTGTTATTTTATTGTTCCAGTTTACTGATGCGTGGAACCAAATAGGGGCCTTGTAGTTTATTGCGATTTCGTATATTGGGTAATATGCTTCATTGTCTGGGGGTAATTCGTGTTTGAAGGGGTATAGAGCAATGCCATTTAACTCGAGTTTTGTTAGTGCTCTCTCTGCCTCCTCTCGTGCTTTTTCTCCCTTGTTTGGATCTACACCCGCAAAGGCTAGAAGTTTATCCGGGTACTCTCTCGTCATGTTTGCTATGTAATCGTTTGATATGGGCTTTACCTTTGTTGTTGTCTCTGAGTCCTCGCTGACGTGAACTGCTTTTTCCACACCGCTTTCCTCAAGCATCTCGACAAAATCCTCTAGTGGAACCTCAAATCTTGTGAAAAGGGTGGCTAATTCCTCGATTAACTCTGATCGCGGTGTTTTTCTAATTTTTTCCATGTATTGCTCCGTGGGCATACCCAGTATAGCGAATATGTTTTTAGCGAACATGTTGAGGTAACCGTCGTAAATGCCCCAAGCTCTAATGATGAATTTCAATATCTCTTTTGTGGGAAAAACAAAGCTACACGTATCTATAACTCTCATTTCAACATACACCTACACGCAAAAAAAGTTTATGAGGTAAGAATGTTCTTGTATTTTGCTCTTAGAACCTTCTTGTCAACCTTACCTGTGCTTGTTCTAGGCATCTCGTCAACGAATATGATTTTGTCGGGAATCCACCACTTCGGCATTAAACCCTTGTTAACATAGTTTTCATTCAGGTACTCGATAATGTCTTGCTCGGACACTTTCCCCTTATATTCGGGTTTTAACGCCACAACCGCTATGGGTCTCTCAACCCACTTGGGGTGATCAACTCCAACTGCAGCCACCGCTGCTACTGCTGGATGCGTTGATATGAATCCCTCCAACCTTGATGATGGAATCCATTCTCCTCCACTTTTTATCGCATCTTTCTCCCTGTCAACGAAAACTATTGAACCATATTCATCTATTACAACAAAGTCTTGGACGTCGAACCAACCTGTCTTCCACGCTTGCTCTGTTTTCTCTGGATCCTTATAGTATTCTCTTGTTATGCTTGGACCGTATAGCAAAATTTTACCTGGTGTTTTACCGTCGTGTGGAACTTCATTACCATCTTTATCCACTGCTTTTACCAAAGTTAATGGAACAGGGATACCTAGTGAGTTCTTTTTAACTATGTAATCGGTGATTTTTTCTACGTCAGTTCCCATTTTCATCCATACTCTTGGTGGAGCCCATAGCCTAGTAATGGCCGTGAGTGTTTCTGATGGCCCATAACCTGTTAGTATCCCAATGTTCATCTTTTTGGCCTCATTGTAAACTGCTATGGGCAATGCTTCTCCTCCATAACCAAATATGAATCCCTCTAAGCTTTCAACACCCATCTTTTTGGCTTCCTGTATGATGGCGTAAAGCATTGTTGGGACTCCCTCCCCAATTACTCTTGCACCCCTCGCTTTTGCCTTGGGAATATAGTCAACTATCGTTTTTGCAACGTGATCCCAAACGTATCTACCGGGGAATATCATTTCGCTTCCTATTAGCAACCCGTAGTATGGTTGCATCCAGCCGAAAATGTGGAAGTATGGTACAAGAATCAAAGCTATGTCTCTGTTATCCATTTTTAATGGGTACTCCATGTGAGCAATCAATATTTGCTGCGACGCTATAAGTATCTGTCTGTGAGTGTGATAGATTCCCTTTGGTCTACCTGTTGTTCCAGAAGTGAAGAATAAACCTGCAACAACTCTTTCATCCAAATCTGGCCAATTATATTCTTCACTCGGTGCTTCTTTTAATAGCGCCTCATACTCGTATAATTCCACACCCTGTGGGACACTTACTTCACCTATCTCGGTTTTAACTCCTGTCGTGATCTCATCATCCATTACTACTACTTTCTTTATCGACTTCACCAAGTTCAAAATGGGTTCAAGGTATTGAACGAAATCTTTCGATACAAACAAAACCTCTGGTTCTGCCATATTCATCGTATATATTATTTCCTCTGGTGCCAACCTAATGTTAACCGTGAAGAGAACCGCTCTATACATTGGAACAGCGAACATTAACTCTTGGTACCTGATAGTGTTCCAGTCCATTACAGCAACTCTAGTCCCCATGTCCCAAGCTTTCTCTCCTCTTTTTACTCCAAATTTTTCAAGGACCCAGCCTAGCTTGTTTACTCTTTGAGCGAACTCTTTATAGGTGAACTCTCTTTTTGGAAGCCCTGCTGGAGCATACGTGAGCACCTGATCTGGGGCAATATACAAGGCGTATTTTAGAATTTTGTCAATTGTTAATTGATATTCCTTAAACATTTTCATCAACAAGCCAAGTTTTCTGAATATTATTATATCAAAAACCGTATATACTTTATAACTTTTATAGATTATAAATATCCCCAGGGGCAACTGTAATAT
>JAGSHR010000108.1 GCA_029855985.1 Candidatus Njordarchaeota archaeon | reverse complement strand
CTTTTAGGTACTATGAAAACTTCCTTAGTCAATGCTGTATCCTTCTTGTATAGCTTGTTTCAAGCCCTTTTAGGTACTATGAAAACCAATATTGAAAATTGACATCGACTTCCCAATAAGATGTTTCAAGCCCTTTTAGGTACTATGAAAACCTGGCATTCTTGATTCGAATATTTATAAGATAGAGAGTTTCAAGCCCTTTTAGGTACTATGAAAACTTCTTGATTTACCATTTGAATACGCGGAGATAAGTTAGTTTCAAGCCCTTTTAGGTACTATGAAAACTTTGAGTAGTGGTAGAGGTGAATTCCATGGTAGTTAGTTTCAAGCCCTTTTAGGTACTATGAAAACGTATAATCGAAGAAGGCTCTGAAGTAGAGGCACAAAGTTTCAAGCCCTTTTAGGTACTATGAAAACACTGGGATTACTTTATTATTGTATTGGTTTGTTTTTGTTTTTATTTTTTTGTTTTTCGATTATTGTATTTGTGGGTGTTAGTATTTAAACTTGGTCGAAATGTTTTCTTCGCTAAAAGAAACAGAGGTGCTTAAATTGGTTGGTAGGGTTAGGCTTGTTTTTAGGGGTTCTGGTTATTTTCCCGCGAATTATAATCACTTGTTGGCTTCTTTTATTTATTCTGTTTTGTCTGATGATTTGAGAGAGTTTCTCCATAATCGAGGTTTTGTTTTAGGAAAGCGTAGGTTTAAGCTTTTTGTTTTTAGTAGGATTTTTGGTGATTTGTCGTTTGTTAGGCGTTCGGGTGTTCCTTTTTTGTTTTTGGATGGTGAGGGTTTTTTCTATGTTTCTAGTTTGTGGGGACGTTTTATTCGTGATTTCGTCGAGGGGGTATTGGATAGGGGTTCTGTTAGGTTGGGGGAAGCGTCTTTTGATCTGGATTTTGTGGAAAATGTTGGTGCTCCTAGGTTTTCCTCTTCTGTTGTCATTAGGATGCTTTCCCCTATGGTTGCTCAGCGCACTTATGTTACTCCGGGGGGAATTAAAAAAACGAGGTTTTACTCTCCGTGGGAGCCTGCTTTTGTTGAACTTTTAAATATGAATTTGTTTAATAAATACATGGTTGCGGTTCAACATAAGCTTCTTCCTAAGCGTAATATTAAGAGGGGGGTTAAAATTTACCCCTTAGAGGTTGATGACATAAGGGATAAAGTTGTTTTTGTTTATGGAAGGGGTACGAAAAGGAAGGTTCTTGAAGGGTGGACGGGTAAATACCTTCTTCGAGGACCCAAGACCCTTATCAAAGTGGGATATTATGCTGGCTTATTATATGGAAACCCGAAAGGTTTAGGCATGTTTGAGGTGATAGAAAACGATTCAAAGTATTAGAGAGATTGGTGAAATTTTATTAAAAGAATCAGGTAAGGGTGAGCTTGAGGAGAAATTCATTAACAATATTGTTTTAGTTGAAAGATCAATTTTTGGATCTAAGAAGAAAAATTTTACCCCAAAAATACTTGTGGTTACCTTTGATATCCCTAGTAAAGAGGTTATCCTTAAATGTTTTGAAGCAAGTGAGAATTCGTTTAAAGAATATTTGTATGTGGGTAATCCTTCAGGTTCCGAGAAGTATGATCGTTTAACGTTAGTGCTAAAGTCACCTTCAACGTTAGGTTATATTTTTAGTAAGGTGATATATGATTCGCATGACTTAATAAGTAAATTCTTGAATCTTGGCATCATCAACAAAAAAGAACATGAAAGAGAAATTGGGGGCCTTTTAACCATAATCAGTGAGATTAGGGAGAAATTTTTTGACAGTGAGAGGAAAGCCTTAAAGGATGGTGTGAAGATTTCTGTTGACCCTATTTGTGGAGAACCAAAATCAATAATTTTCTCTCTTCCAAGTGGAAAAATGAAACAAAGTAAACTCGTTAAGGAAATTAGCAATAAAATCTCGGAGAACTTAATTGACTTGAAACAGTTTGTATTAGTCACTATAGCGGTTAAGAATGACAAGGATTTTTTGGTGCTTTCCAAAACAATAGGTTATAGATATTATCTATACTATAGATTTGTTTTTGTTGATAGTCGTGGTGGTAGTAAGGCAGAAGAAGGAACATGCCATGTTTGTGGTAGCCAAGGTACAATAATCGTCGACCCTTATTTCCCAGGGGGGAGTCTCCTAAAAATCTTTACATTAGATAAACTACATGCTTTTCCGGGTCTACCGAAGGATAAATTTAAGAATAAAAAGCAATTTGCAAAAGCATTTGCGATATGTCCAAAATGCTATGTAGAGCTATTTAGTGGTCTCCGTTTCATCGAGAACACTTTAAGAATTAAGAAAAGCGAGGTAAACTGGGGAAATGTGTTAGGTGATACGTATCTCATCCCGCACTTCCCCACACTCCGAGAGTATCAAAAATTCGTATCTGCTACAAGGCATGTTAAGGATGAATTTAAAGCTCTTTTGACTTTTGATTTCCTCCAAAACCTTGTCAATGGGGGGATAAATGACCAATTGGATTACAGTTTGAATATAATCTTTGGTTCTAGGGAGCAACAAAGTTTTGATTTGAGGGGCGTGATTGTAGATGTGCCTAGCTCAAGAATTAGGTCCTTTGTAGAGGATGCATATAAAATCTATAATAACTTTAAGTCGATTTTAGATGAAGGTTATTGGGCAAAATATAGGTGGGTAATCACCTTTGATAATGTATATCGCATTTATCCATTGCGCATAGTTAGATCAGGAGGAAGAGAAAAAATTTTCGATTGGAGTGAACTTTTAGATCTCTATAGGGCTTTGCTTGGCGATTCAACTTTTAATTATCACACTTTGATTAGGAGAGCCGTATTACACGCTAAAATTAGGATTTATGGTGTTAAAAAATCATATACCGTTAGCAGTTACGATAATTGGGATAATAATTTCTTTGAGCTTCTCAGAAGCTTAATTTTATATAATCTATTAATTTTATATCTGAAGAAAAACAATCGTTTAATAGGTGTCTCTGAATTGTCTTTAAGTTCTGAAACTAAGGAGCTTATAAACAATTTGTTTGGAACGGAAGTCACTGAGTGGGTTGAGAAAGTCGGTTACGATGACAAAAAAACAGCTCTTTTTCTCGCTGGATTCCTCATGGGTGCTGTAGCCTCAGAGCAATACAAACATACTGAGGGGTCATCGGTACCAATTTTAAATAAGCTAAGTTATGATGGCATGAACAAGGAAAAAGTTATCGACTTTGTTAACATTTTGGGAAAATACTTGTTCCAGATTCAGAAAAAGTACTGGTACAGGGATAAGTACAGTGCTATGCTAAAGCTCCTAAATGAATCAAGCTTCAATGAGAAACCTCTTACGCCCTCTGAAAATGTGTTTTATATTTTGTCTGGTTTCGCATTTTATAGATTAAGAAAAAAACAAAAGAAAGAGGAGGAAGAAAAAAATGAGTGAAGAAATAACAAATGGGGAAATACTCCTTCTCTATGAAGCAAAACTCACAAACCCAAACGGGGACCCCGACGAAGAGAATAGACCTAGAATTGACCCAAAAACAAATATTAATCTAGTTACTGATGTA
Source organism: Candidatus Njordarchaeota archaeon (assembly GCA_029855985.1). Next base: position 5,923 of record JAGSHR010000108.1, on the reverse strand, counting down.
AGGTTAAAGCGATACTTCAGAGACTACGTAATCGAAAAATTTGGAGAGGACTATATTTGGGTCTCAACCATAGGGGGGAAGCACGTTGATGCGACAGATCGACATAAGAAACTAGAAGAGAAAAATATGTCTCCTGAGAATCTCATAGATATTAGACTATTCGGTGCAACAATACCAAAAAAGAAGGGAGAAGGGGCCAGTAAAGGCGAAGCAATAAGTTACACTGGCCCCGTACAGTTCTCTTGGGGGTACTCGTTGCATCCCGTAGAGTTGGTGGATTCTTCCACGATAACTTCGATTTTCTCTGGTGCTGTTAAGGAGTATGGTACATTCGGGAAGGATTGGCGACTTTATTACTCTCTTATAGCCTTTTATGGTGTTGTAAGTGGAATGAGAGCAAAGTACACTAAATTAAAAGCAAAGGATCTAAAAATTCTGGACGATTTTCTATGGAAAGCATTAAAGGTTATGACAACCACAAGAAGTAAAATCGGTCAGCGGCCTCTCCTATACGTGAGGATTAACTATAGTGATAAAGAAACCCTCTTGGGCGATTTAAGGGATTACATAGACATAGAAACTGGGGAGAAAATTAGATCCTTAGATGACATTAAGTTATCCTATAAAAGGCTAATTGATGTTCTCCAAAGTGTTAAAGATAGAATCAAGGAGATCCTTATTAGAGAGGAGAATATTCCTTGGAAAGAGGGTAAAAGTTTAAAGAAATCGCTGGTAGAGATTTTTGGCGAAGATAATGTAAAGGATGTTGAAGACATGAGTAGCATCACAACGGAGGACCTAACAAAGCCCTCAGAGAATTAGACTACATGACAGCAAGAAATTTAGAAACCCCAAAGGGAGAGAAAATGACAAAATTGAAAATTTTGATGTTCGAGTATTCGGGAAAAATGGGGCATTTCAGAAAATTTTTCTCCACAACTACTTCACTATCTTATATTTTTCCACCTAGAACGGCCATTCTAGGGATGATTGGAGCAGCCCTTGGATTTGAAAATTATAACGAGGTCGTCAAAGAACTTGGAGAATCCTTAGTAGGGATAAGAGTACAAAACCCTGTAAGACGATATTTACTCACTGAGAATTACCTAATGATTAAGAATGTTACTGAAAAAGAGTTACGGGGGAGGGGTACTAGAACGCAGATTAGAATGGAGATAATAATGCCGGAACCTCACCACAAGGATGTAAGATATACTGTCTTCTTTTACAATGAGAATTATTTGGATGAACTCTTTAAAAGGATTAAAGAGAAAAGATTTGGTTTTCCCATTTACTTGGGTATTTCTGAGTTCCTAGCTAGGTTATCAGATCCTAAGATAATTGATGCTTCATATGTTGAGAACCCAAAGGGAAGGATCACAACCGATACTGTTACTAGGTACGATAAAGTTCACGAAATTAGGCACTTAGAGAGTGGCGCTAGGCTTTACAGGGAGGAGCGTGTACCCGCTGAGATGGGGTTGGATCGAGACATAAAGAGAGTGACGGATTACTTAGTGCCAGTCAACGGTAAAGTTGAATTAGATTATGAAGGGCCAGTCCTAAAGATCTCTGATACATATGTTGGAATACTGTAGGTTAGTGGGGGTAGTTTTTTGGAGTTTTATTCTCATGAAAACAAAAAATTAATAGATCATTTAGGGGAAGTTGAAACATTAATATCTTACTATGCGAAGGCATCTCACCTAAAAGAATATATTGATTTGTCTAGAAGCATAGGTTTCTTTCATGATTTCGCTAAGTATACAAGTTTCTTCCAGAAAAAATTGAGGGGAGAAAAGGTTAGTAGGAGACTTTCTCAGCACGCCCTTTTATCTTCACTCGTTGGGGCGCATTACGTTTTGAAAAAATTGAAGGATCCAAAAAAAGCATTATTCGCATATGTTGTGATTAGGCATCACCACATTGGTCCTAGGAACATCTATGAGCATTTGAGTGACCCCCGTTTAAACCCAAATAGTTATGAAAACCAGGAAGTAATAGTGACCCAAATAAGTGATCTAAAGAGAAATATGGTCGCTATCGAAAATGATTTTTCAAAAAGCGATAAGGAATTTGAGATAGTGAGAGAATTTCTAGATGGCGGTAAGGATTCAATTAATGAGTTGCACAAGAAATTAACTGAAGCATACGAGAACTTAAAGGTGGATGACTATTTCGACCTAACGATTTTGTTTTCGTCTTTACTGGACGCGGATAGAATTAGTGCTAGTGATGTTGTTGAGATCATAAAGAGCCTTCAGATGGAGACAAAACTAGATTTTGAGTACTTTGAGAAGAGGAGAAGAGCGTATTTGGCTAAAAAGGAAAAAACTGATATGGATATCCTTAGAGAAAACCTATATAACGAAATAATAAGGAATATCGAAAGGGCTCTTGAAGGGGATAGTGATAGGAGAATATATAGGATTACAGCGCCAACGGGGAGTGGCAAAACCCTTGCATCGATTGCAGCAGCTCTAAAAATAATACAAAGGACAGGTCCTAGAAAAATCATCTATTCAGTACCGTTTATAAACATAATAGAACAAACCTACGGTGTCCTAACCTCGATATTTGGACATGAAATGGTGATGCAATACCACCATCTAACAGTACCTAGAATCGAAAAAGAGGTTTTAGATGAACCTCCAATTGAAAAATTGTTTGCCCTACAACACAGCTGGTATAAACCCATTGTGTTAACCACTTTTGTTCAATTGTTTAAATCTTTCTTCGGTTCCAGTAATACTTTTATGAGGAAAGCTCATCACCTCGCGGGCAACATTCTCATAATTGACGAATTTCATTCACTTCACGAAAAACTATGGAAAGTGGCTGTCCAGAAGTTTAAAAAGCTCTCACAAAGATACGATACACACGTGATTTTAATGAGCGCTACATTGCCAGAAATTTATTTATCGGAATTTGATCAACTCGTTGAGAATTACGAAGAGCTTTACGAGAAACTAAACAGGGTTAAAGTAATTTACATTCTAGATAAGATAACCCTTGAAGAGATCTCTAAAACAATCGCACAACTTTTCAAAGAATGTAACAGTCTCGCCGTCATTCTAAATACGATAAAAACCTCACAACGGCTTTTTAAATCATTGGAAAACCAACTAAAAAACATTGAGATGTTCTACCTTTCAACAAGTGTTCCACACGTTGAAAGGAGAAAAAGAATCGATGCAATAAAAAGAAAAATCGATAACGGAGAAAGAGTTTTGTTAATAACAACACAAGTGATAGAGGCAGGAGTGGATCTGGACTTTGACTGCGTTATCAGAGACATGGCCCCGTTTGATTCAATAGTTCAATCAGCTGGACGCTGCAATAGGTCTGGGAAAAAAGAAATTGGAAAGGTCCTTGTTGTTAACATTATTGATCAGGAAGAAAAGCTAGATGCAATCAAGATATACGATACTTTCTCAATAAACATCGCTAGGAATATTTTAAAAATGGGTCAACAAGGGGAATTCTTGGGTAGAGACACGCGAATTCTGGATGAAAGCACTCTACTAAAATTAACTCAAAAATACTTCAAGGAACAAGCAACAGTGAGAGATCTAGAAGAAAAATATAGGAAATTATTTGAACCCGAGAACATATTCAAAAAACCACTCCTCGCAGAACTAAGTTATAATAAGGTTGATGAAGAGGTCGAAATCATTAAGAAGATACCTAAGGTCCCCATATTTGTGGAAATAAACGAGGAGGCATCAAGTATATTGGAGAAACTGAATGAATTCGATAAAATGCCATTCCACGAAAAAGAAAAGTTAAAGCATGAACTACAAAAGTATGTGGTTGAAGTATACGAAACCGACCTGGATAAAATCTGGAACCCGGAGACTGTTTCTCCAAAATTAAACTATATCTACCTCATAAGAAAAGATGAAATAAGTGAGTATTATGACCACCACATTGGATTTCGAAAAATCGAGGATTAGCAAGGGAAAATACATAACGGGAACCCTCATGTGGTATTATAAAATATGCCATAGAGAAGTATGGCTCATGTCAAGAGAAATAAATCCATTCCAAGACTTCGAACCACTAGACTATGGACGGTTCATACACGAGAAATACTACAAAGACGAAACAAAGGAGGTTGCTCTAGAGGGAATAAAAATTGATTTAATCAAAGAGAACACAATCTATGAGGTGAAAACATCTGATAGATACTTGGAAGCCTCTCTTCTCCAACTAAAGTACTACCTCTACCGACTATACAAGCGCGGTATAAGGGTAAAGGGAGAACTCCATATACCTGAGAAAAAGAAGATCATCAAAGTTGAACTTGATGAAAACGCTATTAAAGAGGTTGAGGAAGCAATCGAGTCGATAAAACAAATAATCGAAAAAGACAAGCCGCCACCACCAAAGAAAACGAGATACTGTGCGAGGTGTGCGTATAGAGAATTCTGCTGGGCGTGAGGTAAAATGACAGGAACATTATACATAGTTTCCTCCGGACAACTAAAAAGAGAGGGGAACACCATCGCACTAGTAGGAGAAAGAAAACAGTTCTTTCCAGTCGAGAACATTCGGGAAATATACATATTTGGCGAGGTAACATTAACGAAAAAGGTACTAGAATTCTTCACGCAAAACAAGATAATAGTCCACATATACAACTACTACGGCTACTACGTAGGTACATACTATCCAAGGGAGTACTATAACTCGGGATACATTATCGTCAAACAAGTTGAACACTACATTAACCAAGAGAAAAGATTAGACATCGCTAAAAGGATAGTTCAAGGCGCAGCCTCAAACATGGAAAACACATTAAAATACTATAACAAAAAAGGCAAAAACCTAGCAGAACACATAAATAAGATCTCAGAAACCAAAAAGCATGTTACCAAAGTAAATACCATAAACGAATTAATGGCAAGAGAAGGTCAAATAAGAAAAACATACTATAATGCGTTCAACGTGATAATAACAAACCCCGAATTCCAATTCGAAAAAAGAACAAAAAGACCCCCACAAACCATGCTTAACGCCCTAATAAGCTTGGGGAACCAACTCTTATACACAACGGTTTTAAGCGAAATCTATAAAACACACCTAGACCCAAGAATAGGCTACCTACACACAACAAACTACAGAAGATTCACGTTAAACCTCGACATAGCCGAAATCTTCAAACCAATAATCCCCGATAGAGTAAACTTCACACTAATTAACAAGAAAAAACTAACAGCAAACCACTTCAAGAAATCCCTAAACGGAATAATACTCAACAAACACGGCCTAAAAATTTACCTAAAAGAATACGACAAAAAAATAAACTCAACCGTGAAACACCCAAAACTAAAGAAAAACGTAACCTACAAGACACTAATACGACAAGAACTATACAAAATAGAAAAACACATAATAAACGACCAACCCTACCAACCATATATAACAACGTGGTAAAAATGTACATCATAATGGTATACGACATCGCCGAAAACAGAGTAAACAAGGTCCTAAAAACAGCAAGAAAATACCTAACATGGATACAAAACTCCGTCCTTGAAGGAGAAATAACCCCCGCAAAATACCAAAGACTAAAACACGAACTAGAACAAATAATCGACAAAAACCACGACTCAATAAAATTCTACATACTACGCGACCAAAAACAACTAAAAACCGAAACATTAGGACAAGAAAAAGGCATACAAGACAATATAATATAATTAGAACCATATCAATGTGAACCACACGCGAAAATTATCGACCAAGTTTAAATACTAACACCCAAAAAACAATAATCGAAAAAACAAAAACAACACTTAAAAAATAATAAAACAAATAACAAATAATGGCCAGTGTTTTGATAGTACCTATAAGGGCTTGAAACCAAGACAACATAGAAAAAACAATTAGCTCAGAAGCATGTTTTGATAGTACCTAT
>JAGSHR010000249.1 GCA_029855985.1 Candidatus Njordarchaeota archaeon | reverse complement strand
CTCTTACATTTTCTGCTTTTTCCCTTTCTACGAGCGCGAATACCGCGTCGCCTATCATCGTTTGAGCGGCTCCAATGGCACCCGCCTCTAAGCTAGCTTTTATACTCTTTTCAATGGTTTCATTACTCAATTTTACCTCTCTTGCGAACCAGTTAGCTTTTTCAAAGAATGTTTCTATTGATGGGTCCTCTATTAAAGCGTCTACTGCCTGCTTACCGTAGCGAATAGCTCTATCAATGAGATTTGGGTCTTTAAGAGCTTTGTCAGTCTCGATTTTACCCTTGGACCCTGCCACTATAACAAGATCTTCATCTAGAAGTATTTTATCGATTTTCGATATTCCAGGAGGTCCTGGCGTTTTCACTATGATTATTCCGCCTGGGCAAATTAACCCTGATACGGTCCCAAGTCCTGTTTGTGCTTTAACTTCCGAAACGTGAGCGATTTGTGCAATTTCCATAAGAGATAAATGGTTTTTGAGAAGGCGGGATAACCCGAATATTATTGCAACAGCGCTTGCAGCACTGGAACCAAAACCTGATCCGATTGGTATATAAACTTCTTGCTCTACACGTATTTTATACGTTGGTTCAAGTTTTGCGTACTCAAAAAATTCTTTTGCGGATATTCGTCCTATGCCTTCTGGAACCGGTTTACCATTTATGTAGTTTTCGAATGAGAATTTTTCGCTTTCCTCTATACTGATAACAATTTTGGCAGCCTTTTTTACCCCTAAGCCTGCTCCTCGAGCACCTGACTTAAATGGGTCATCGACTATGTGGGGCTCGAACATTGCTGAGATTCCACCAACGGGGTAAATGGTTATTTTTTTCATTTGTTTTCCTCCTTGGAGTTCTATTGCGTCCTCTTTTTTTGTTTATTTTTTGAGTTTGCTCATGATTTCTTCATATTTCACATTAACTTTTGGAATTTTTATTATCTTTTGTCTGCTTTTTTCTCCCTTAATTATGGAGATTTCACTCTTTGGGATTTTTAGGGTTTTAGATAAAAGCTTTATAAGTTCCTTGTTGGCTTCTCCCTTACGGGGCTGAGACATCAAATTGATCACTATTTCGTTTTCTGTTACTTCTATTTTTTGTGTCTTAGAGTTAGGGATTACCTTAACGTTCAATTGGTAACCGTCGTTTATTTCCATTATTGGCTTTTTCTCGATTTTCATTATTCACTTCCTCCTTAATTTTAATAATATTGGAATCGAGGCTATTTTATTTTCTGGGAGTTCATCCCAGTATATCCCCTTTGGTTTTTCATACTTTCTATTTGTTTTGATTATCTCTGTTGGTGTTAGGATTATGTCTACTGGGACATCATGGCGAGTCATGGGTATTCCTTCAACAAGTTGGATCTCATGTATACTAGTTATGATCGGTGTCTCATCAGTTATAGCCCCCATTTCTTTTAATATTGCAAACTCTAGGTCCGAGAAACCTCCACCTTTCCCTAACCTTGCTCCATCATAATATGCTGCTACACTTCCAGTAACCTTAACATCTATTTTTATGTCTGATAGATCATCAGTCAACCTTCCATATTCGAAGGCCCCCCTAATAGTGCTTGCTCTACGTTTCTGGGACAGAGTTAATCTAGAGCCGTCAATTACCAGAAAACCCTTTTTTAACTTGGGAGTGGCCATTATTAGTGTTTTGTTTAGGGATAATGCAATATATCTAATTACTCTCTGTGGGGAATCGGGATTACTAAACACGATTTTTGCATTCAAAAAAGCTTGTACCTCCCTTATCTTTTCTCCAGCTTTCTCGCTTCCTAAAAAATTAGGAATGCGCCCTTTAACGGGCGTGGGAAAACGAGCTATCTTTCGTTTTTCCATTTCCCTCCATATGCGTTCTCTTATTTTCTGTTTTATCTCGTTAATCGCCAAGTTATTACTATTGTTGTTCATTTTCTTCCTCACTGGTTATAGCTTTTATCATGCTGTTAATTTGGTTAATTAACATTGTGTACTTGAATTTTTCAAACCCAGACGCGTTCATGGATTCTTCCTCAGCCTTCCTCACAGCCTTTATAAGCAGGGCCTTTGCTTTGTCTTTATCGCCATTCAACAAGTGTTCTTTTGCTTCGCCGATAAGTCTAGTTATTTCGTCCTCACCCATATTTTCACCGATAAATAATTGATGTTTATATCCATAAATACAAGATTATTTTCTATAACTTTAAAGACAATTAAAATTGTATCGTTAGATTTAGCTTTCAAAATAAGAAAAAACTATGTTAAAGCAAGTGTTAACGATTTTGCTTAAGGCGGTTTTATGGAGAGATTATGGGCACCTTGGAGGGTGGAATATTTCAAAATTGAAAAGTATAAGGGTTGCTTTTTATGTGATTATCCAAAAATGGATAAGGACGATGAAACGTTCATTGTCTGGAGAGGAAAAAACGTTTTCATAATATTGAACCGGTTCCCATATAATTCAGGACACGTTTTAATAGCTCCATATAGGCATGTTAGCGACTTATCAGAACTAACAAAAGATGAAGTTCTTGAACTCCATTATGCTTCTACGCTTATAATGAAAGCGATAAAACAGGAGTTCAGGCCCCACGGTTTCAATGTTGGATTAAATCTGGGTAAAGCAGCTGGCGCAAGTATCTATGATCACTTACACTTGCATGTTGTGCCTAGGTGGGATGGTGACACTAATTTTATGCCTGTTATCGCGGATACAAAGGTTGTTTCAGAGGGACTTGAGGAGACATATAAGAGACTGAAAAAAGCAATCTCCGAAATAGAGGGTCGAGAAAAATAAATAGAACACTAGAAAAACTTGTATACGTAAAAAACTTGGATTTTTAGGAGTTCTCACTATTTGTTCAGGGGCGAATCGGGATGAGTTTATTGAATAATGATCCACTAGCTTTTGTCTTATCCTTTGTCTACGTGATTGTAATCGTTTCACTAGCCAAGTTTCTAAAAGATAGAGGTGTATCTTCAAACACTTTGAGGGAGTTAACCCATACAAGTATGGGAGTTTGGCCTTTACTTTGGTTCCTCTTCAATGATTACTTGTGGGCTACTAGCGTTCCCTTAATTGTCACGATAATGTTAGCTTTAGCGCCAAAAAGTATAAGGAGAACATTCTCGGAAGGGGATGAAAAACATATTGGGTTAGTTTTTTATGCTTTCTCGTTTACGGTCGTGACTTACTTTTTCTTTATGAGGTATGAGGGTGCAGCAGCTATTTTCTCTCTAGCTTTTGGTGATGGGTTAGGCGGTCTCATTGGTTCGAGATATGGTAAGCACAGGTACAAGATCCCTTGGGTTAAAGAGAAGTCTATTGAGGGGAGTTTAACTGTTTTTTTTCTGTCCATGTTATCAATAGCTATAAGTCAGGTTATTTTCGTTGGACATTTAATTAGTTTACCATTGGTAGTATTAGGTGGCATTTTTGTCACTTTTATAGAGGCAATATCTCCTTATCATAGTGACAACTTAACAATCCCGATTCTACTCTCGGTTTTCCTTTGGTTTGTGGGAAGCATCATTTTTTAATTATGATGGTTGTTAATTAGCACGCGAGGAATTCTGTTCCATTTAATAACAATAAATAACATCTATTTTTCAATAGACTATTAGTCTAGTGTTTTTTCCAAGGGATTCTAATGGGCTTAAACTATATAATAGCAGGCGAAATAGCCTTAATATCTTACCTCATAATTGCGAAATATCGTTACTACTTTCTACCTGAAAGAATGTTAGCGTCCACGATCAAGAACTACCTAATAGGGGTATTCATTTTTGGTCAACTCTTTTTCCTCGGTTCGGTAGTTACTCTTTTGTTTTGGCCACCACCCACCCTTGGGAGTTTCGAATTGCTAGTCAGGGGAGTTGTCATTAATCTTCTGGTGTTATACCACGTTAAGAAAGCGGGTGAAGCATACATTGAATTGAATATTTTTGGCGTAGCAGGGGATCCCACTAGGAGAGCAATCTACAATCTATATATATTCTCAGCTTTCATTTTTGCGATATTTCCACTTTTAATATTCGTGTTTTTAACTTTACCTGCGATATACTTTTACCTCGCGATAATTTTCCTTAAGTTAATTTTCTTCCCTGAGCTTTTCTCAGTATTGCTCGGATTTAGACGTATTGACATTAGTAAGATTATAGCAGTAGTCTACATACTTTTGGTGTTCTCAACAATATTCACAATGTTAACGTTTGCTAATTTCTTCCAAGCACAGCACTTTAACAACGAGATTGTAACGACATCAGAGCCGCCATTTAAAAACGAGGTACCATCACACCTTGTTAGGTTGGTTGACGACAATTTAGCACGGTCAATTATGTTAAGGTATATTTCAGAGTTTGGTTCTAATGCGCGTCTAGGAGTGCCCCATATTTCTCTTAATGGTAGCGACCTCATATGGATTGCGCCTGTTTATCCCAATAATTTGTGGGCAGAAAATTACATTAAGGGTTTCATAATAGTTCATGCAAACGACCCACTTCGTCCACCCACAATAATAAAGGAAAAATTTTATATTGGAAACGATTTGCTAGGGGGACATGATGCTCAAATCGTTAACTACCTAGAAGACACGAATCTCCAAAATTCCTTGGCATACTTTGTCGTTCACCCAACTGATGGAATAAAATTGGTTTTAGCAAGGGTTAAAGTCACTCCACTTATTTATAGTGTTCCAGATAAGATAGTTGTTTACAATAATGATGGTTCAATTTATGCAGTGTATGATTGGCACAATGCACCAGATTGGATACCCCAACTGATCGATGAGGATTTAATAGAAACAATTGTTACTAATTGGGGTGACTTCAGGAGAGGAAACAGTGTAGATCTCTTCGCCCCTGGTTTCCTCTGGATACCGACCTCACCCGATAGAGTCGAGATTACTGAAGACACGCGATACATAATTAATCCAGATAGTGGGAGAGTAGAGGCTTTCATACACTTGCACCCAATAGGAAACGATAGGACCCTAGCGGGGATAATCAAAATAAACACAAGCGGGATATACTTTCATGATTTCAAAGAGAAGGGGCTAATAAGTGGTAGAGTTGCACATGATATAGCGGAATCAAACCTCCCAAGACCTGCTACTGGTTATTATTTTGCGACAATGGGAATGTTATACCCTGTTTATCACCCCAAGACACATGAGATTGTTTGGACGTGGTATGTTCCAGTATATTGGGAAAAAGAGGGAACAACAGTTTTCGCAGGGCTTGCCCTAATTAACGCTAGGGATATTTCTTATTTTGCTTTCTCTATAATAAGGGAAGACGAACATGGCCCAGATTTTGTTGAGAGAGTATTGAATCTCTATAAGGAATCTTTAATGGGGAAAGTTGTAAATGGGAGTATGATGGAACTTAATACTACTATTATTAACAAGTATACGTATGTTTATGAGGGAACTACACACATTGTGTTGCACTTGAATAACACAACAGTTCAATTCGCTGAGGCTACCCCTGAAACCGTTAACATAACGGATTGGTACCAGTTGTTAGAGGCAAGACCAGGTGACTATGTTAATCTAACTGTTATTTTTAAAAATAATAGATGGATAATCACAAGTTTTCGAATTTTAGTCAAGGCTTAGGTACAACGTAGAAGCTTAATTGTTTTTGAAATTTTTTATACATATCAATTTTTATTAATTATTTCTAACTCTTCATTATCTTGATAGCGCCCAATAAGCACATTTATTTTTAAATATTTGCCCGTAAAGTCTTAATATGGGGGGAAATTTGGGTCAAGGTGAATAGAGTGATCATCCAGATGATAGCAATAACAGACCCCTCTGGTGTACCTATAGCTATTTATCCTAAAGAAAACGTTGCAGAAACAGAATTCTCCATTTTTACTGGTGTAGTGAAATCCCTAGACAATCTAGTAAAGGGTATAGAAGGAGAATCAGTTAATTACATTGAGCTAGGAACAAAAATCTATAGGATAGATAGGATTGGTGAATATCTCGTAATAACAAAGCTTAATGAGAAACCAAGTGGGGATGTTGAATGGTTTTTCGAATTATTGCTTAACTCATTAAATTTGACGTTGAAATATGTTAAAGAGGAAGATGGCCTAGTGGAATCCCACGAGTCAAACCTATTTAGCAACATTCTTAGGAAGTTTTATGAGAAATATAACGAGTTGGTAGACCTTTACGGACAATTTAAAGAGGAGTACTCTCAGTTCGTTGAAAAAAAGAAAAACGGGAGCTTAGATATAGTTAGGAACCTTCTCGAACCCGAATTGGAACTTGAAACTGATGAGGATAATGTAAAATTGAAGAGAGTTAGAACGGGGGATATTGAGAGGTTCATTGAAATACTAAAAACAGCATTAAACTATATGAGATCAGAGGTATAACATGGGATTAAATTTGAGAGATGTATTTATAGCAAGTGACGGAGTCAAAATAGTTTACGAGGATGAAGGAGAAGGTAAAGCAATTTTAATGGTTCATGGGTGGGGGGCTACCAGCAGGTTTTGGCGCGATATAAGGGAAGCTTTACTGAGGAAATATAGAGTAGTAACCTTCGATTTAAGGGGGCATGGGGAATCAGATAAACCTGTAAATGTGGATTACTCTATTTATAGGATTGCAAAAGATATAGAAGAGTTGCTTGATTATTTAGGCATAGAAGAGTTTGTATATATTGGTCACAGTCTCGGCGGAGTCATCGGTTTATACCTCGGAAGCAACTGTAGGAGAGAATTGAAAGGCATGGTGATAATCACAGCTCCGTATGAATTAAAGTCAACATATGGCGGGTTCTTTTTCAAAATGTTAAAGTTTGCTCTAAGAAGGAATAGGAAGATAGCAGCATTAATGCTGACCCCTAGATTATTTGCTAATAGGAAAGATCATAGGCTCATGGATTTTGTGAGAAGGGAATCAGCGACAGTTCCTGTTCATGTTCTCATAAATGTTGGTGATCACAACAAAAACATTGACTTATGGGATCAATTGGATAAGATCAATAAACCTGTTTTGCTAATTTCTGGTGGAAAAGACAAGATTGTAAAGGTTAAAACCATGGAAAAAATCGCTAGTAAAATTAAAAACGCGAGGCATTATACGATAGAAAACGCAGGTCACAATGCAATACTTGAAGAGCCAGAGAAAATTGTGCGATTGATAACGACGTTTTTAAGTGAGATAAACTACTAATAAAACTCAAAGAGAAGGTTTAACGCACCAAGGACATGAAACAGTCAAAAGTTTCTTTAATTAAGTGTTTATTGGGAGGTTCAAATATGGCAGAGATTGATAGAGATGAATTCATATCGCACCTAAAACCAGTGAGAGATCTTGAGCCAAACGATTTTAAATCTGTTCGATCCCTCGTTGAAGCGTTTTCCAAAGTTGGTGGATTTACTGCAGCGAAGATTCACGAGGGGGCATTGATCTTAAAAGAGATGATAGAGGATAAAAATAGCTTTAACTTTTTATCGTTCCCTGCAGCTCCAATATCTACGGGTCTAAGGGGTGTAATAAGGGAATTTGTGAAGCGAAAGTACTTCAATGCGATAATAACAACAACTGGGACGATCGATCATGATCTTGCTCGATGCTTCAAGGATTACTACAAAGGTCGTTTTGAGGCAGACGACAATTTACTGAGGGACTTAGAGATACACAGGTTGGGAAACGTGTTTATTCCCTTTGAGAATTATGGTATGGTTATAGAGGAGCATACCCAAAAGCTTTTAGAAGGTCTTTATAATAGGGGACAAAAAGAGTTAGCTACCTACGAATTATTAAGAGCTTTAGGAGAATATCTGGAAAATTGCCCAAATAAAGAGGAGAGTATAATATGGTGGGCATACAAAAACGAAATTGATATATTTGTGCCAGGGATAACAGATGGTGCATTTGGTTATCAAATTTGGTTGTTCAGGGAGAAATATAGAGACTTTAGAGTAAACGTTCTCAAGGACGAATCAAGACTCTCAGACATTGTTTACGAAAACGAGGTAACAGGGGCATTAATAATTGGTGGCGGCATAAGCAAACACCACGTTATTTGGTGGAATCAATTCAAAGGGGGATTAAACAGGACTGTTTACATAACAACTGCCCCAGAGTGGGATGGGAGTCTCTCTGGTGCTAAAACACGCGAGGCAATCTCCTGGGGGAAAATCAGCAAAAGAGCTAATCACATAACAATTGAGGGCGAGGCTACAGCAATATTACCCCTAATAGCAGGTTACCTGTTTGAAGTTATACCCGAAAGATAAACAATAGTTTCCTCTAATTATTATTGCACTGGTATTTCGAATGACTGGAGAATGTAAGTTCTGCGGTCGCCCCATAACAGGGGATAGGGAAATATGTGAAATCTGTGAGTACACATTATGCAGAAAGTGTGGAAAGAAACTAGCAAAAGGCTACTGCGCTGTATGCGGGGAACTTGTGTGCGATGAAGACTCAGTAATGGTTGGGTTCGCAAGGGTCTGCAAGGAATGTTTAACAAAAGATCCAAAGCTTCGCAATTATGATTACTTGAAAACGCGCGTAATGAAATCAGCTAAACTCGAAATCTCTAAGCCTAAGAAATTAGAACTTATATTGAAAAAAGAGAATAAATTATCGCCCGCAAAAAAATTGTACCTAACAATAGCCCTAGATGATACAGATTCGCCCTATGGTATGTGTACTACGTATTTAGCTGCAAAAATTATACAAAGAATTCGGGATAAAGTGGAGATACTAGATTACCCCTACTTGGTTAGGTTGAACCCAAATGTCCCCATGAAGACGAGGGGCAATGCAAGTGTTAAGATTAAAACACGTGTGCCAATAGAGAACTATGATGACGTGATAAATGAGGTAAAGAACACGTTCATTGAATATGCACACTATTTTTTCAAAAAGACGAGCGCAATACTCGCAATATACACAAGCAATAAAGATGATGTGCCCAATGTGTTTAAGGAGGTATACTCTAAGGGCGTTAAGGATATTTTAACACCAAACATGGTGAAAAAAAGTTTAATTGAACTTTCAGAGGGTAAATTAGAGGTTTATTCTGCAACAGGGAAAGAGAACGGGATCGTTGGAGCAGTTGCAGCCATAGGAGCCGAATTTGAAACATATACATTCGAGTTACTTGCTTACAGGAAAAGAGAGAATCTTGGAAAACCTAGGTTTATTGATAAAGAATCTGTAATAAAAATGAATGAGAGATTAAAGGAATGGACATTCAATAATATTGATGGAGAAAGGATATTAATAGCACCATCAGGCCCAGACCCCGTTCTCTACGGGATTAGAGGTTATGACCCAAGGAAATTAATTGAAGCGAAAAACATGCTAGTACACGAAGAGGAAGAATTTTGGGTAATCTTTAAATCAAATCAAGGAACCAATGCGCACGTAATCCCGTTGGATAATCCCAATTATGCTCGCCCTTACCAAACAGTAAAACTAATTACTGAAGTCGCAGGGTTGGATAGGGGAAAAACAAGTGTAAAAATAGTGTCGAGAGCTCAGGACTGGTGGGTAATATCTAACATTTACAAGCCACAATCTCCACTGAGAGAACAAGCATTAAGATTAAGAGGCGGTGATATCATAGAAATAATAGGTGCAGTAACTGAGAGAAAAAATACGGGGACCATAGAACTGAACCTAGAGGAAATGCATATTATACGTCTTCAACCAGAAGTTGTTGAAAAGAACCCATTGTGTCCAATATGTGGCGCTAGAATGAAGAAGAAAAGTAAAACAGAATACAAATGCAAAAAATGTGGGTATCGACTTAACACTAATAACAAAATTGTTATGCTTACTCAGAGAACGGGACTCAAAGAGTGTAAAAGATACCTGCCACCACCAGGAGCGCAAAGACACCTAACTAAACCAGAAAACTTTGATGAAAACAAAATAGTGAGATACAAAAGCCCCATAACCCCAATAATCGGGTTCCCATCAAATAAAAAAATAATCTCAGGCGAAACAGTGGCTGCCCAGAAAGAAACTTAACATTTAAATTAAGGAAATCCATAATTAATTATCAAACAGAAGAAAGAAGAAAAGTTTATATATTATAACTGGATAATGAATATTGTCGGTCCCACCGAGGGTGGGCCGGCCCTTCCCGGATTTTATCCGGGACTTTAATTGATAAACGGGGAGGGTTGGTTATGAAAATGCGCCCGCTCTCGGGTCTGAAATTCTACGATTATCCCTATGGGTGCAACAGTAACAGCAGGTGTTGGGTTCGGCGTCCGTTAAGCACTAATGTATCAATAGTAGTTATGCTCAGTTCTATATTCTTTTCTTCTAGGCTACGTTCCCAATAAAGAATGTTCCCTCCCCTTCTAAAATTCAAACAATTTCGTTAAAGAGGTGACCTATATGCTAGGAATACACATCATCGTGGAATTGCATGGAGTTAATAGTGAATTATTAAACGATAAGGAAAAGTTGAGAGATATATTGATTAGAGCGGCGGAAGTGAGTGGGAGCACCGTTATTGGGGATGTATTCCATCAGTTTTCACCACATGGAGTCACTGGAATCATTGGAATCAAAGAAAGCCACATTAGCATTCACACATGGCCAGAGTTCGGATATGCTGCACTTGACATATTCACTTGCCGTGGGATCGACCCTAACATGATACTTGACTTTATTGTTAAGGAGTTCCAACCAGAGTACTATACTACAATGATAATGTCAAGAGGCGAACCATACGTTGAGGACATAGATGAGAGCAAAATACCAAAATTCCCAACAATAAAGAAGACAGTTAAGTCTTGACTAGCCAGAACACCCTAAAAAACTAACCCTATTTTTTGGTTATTTTTGTTCCGTCTTTAAATTAAACTAGCTTCTAGAAAAAGAAAGCATATTAGGAGGTATACAAATGGTTTTGGAAGATATCGCGGAAAGAATAGAAAAAGAAACAAAAATAATCACTGATCCAGCTGCCCTATTAAAGATTCTCTGGTCAATAAAAGAAAGCGATAACTTCTGGGAAATAGTGAGAATAACAAACGAGCCATATAACATGATCGCTAAGGCAATAGAGGTCTTTAAAGAGGAGGGATACGTAGAATTCCAAGGGGAAAAAATTATACTAACAGAAAAGGGAAAGAAAATACTCGAGGAGACAGGTTACGGCAGAGGAAACTACATTTGCGATAAATGCAAAGGTAGAACAGTCCTCTATGAAAAACTAGATATAGTTAAAGAATTCATTGAAATCGCGAAAAACAGGCCGAAAGCAATAATGGATTATGATCAGGGATACGTAACAGAAGAAACAACCCTAGCTAGAATAGCATTCATGGATCAAAGAGGAGACTTAAG
Organism: Candidatus Njordarchaeota archaeon; assembly: GCA_029855985.1. The sequence goes on along the minus strand of JAGSHR010000249.1, from coordinate 4,165 downwards.
GAACAAGGACCTGTTAATCCTCGGAGACGACGATCTAATGTCAGTAGCAGCAATGCTTACTAGATATCCTAAGAGAATAGCTGTTTTCGAAATAGACCAAAGAATAGTAAACTTCATCAAAAAAGTTGCTGAAGACATCGGATATGATATCGAGGTCTACCAGCACGACCTAAGAAAACCCCTACCCGATGAGTTTAAAGGAAAATTTGATACATTCTTCACAGATCCAACGGAAACACTTCTTGGGCTCAAAGCATTCATTGGCAGAGGGATCTCTGCTTTGAGAGGTCCAAGAAGCGCAGGGTACTTTGGTTTAACCCTCGTTGATTCTTCATTCTATAAGTGGAGGGAACTACAGAGAGTTCTAATAACAGAGTTCAATGTTGTTATAACAGATATTATTAGGGACTTTAGCGAATATGTAAACTGGGATTATATCCAGCAGATGAGCGGATGGCAAAAAGCACCAGTAAAGGTAACACCGAACATAAACTGGTACACATCCACACTTTATAGGATAGAGACGCTTAGGGGCTTTAAGGGTTTCGAAGAAACATTAGAAGGTGACATTTACCGTGATGAAGAAGCAGCATCAATATGAGAAAAACTGGTTGGGAGAGATAAATGAGAAACTAGGATACAAACTGCTTCTAAAAACAAACAAGATCATTTACAAAGGGGGTTCAAAATACAACCCCCAAATATTTGTCATAGAAACAAAGCCGTTTGGTAAGGTTTTGCTATTAGGGGAAGAGGGAGCATTAACATTGCAGTATTCCGAGAGATTAGCCGTGTATGACGAGATGCTGTCACACGTTCCGATGAGCATTCACCCAAACCCAGAGAAAATCTTAATAATTGGTGGCGGAGACGGAGGCGTCCTAAAAAATGTGTTAATGTACAAGAAAGTGAAAAAAGTGGTGTTAGTAGAAATCGACAAAAAGATAGTAGAGATCGCAAGGGAAATATTCGGCTACAAGTTTCTTGATGAACCCCGTGTTGAAGTAGTATATAAGGATGGAGCGGAATACATAAAAGAAGTTCATGAGAAATTCGATGTGGTAATTGGGGATTACACTGACCCTTACTCTGGGTCCCCCGCTGAAACACTCGTTACACAAGAATTCTATAATAATATTAAGAAAATATTGAATAAAGAAAGTGTCTTCACCGTCCAATCCGGTTCACCGATTTATCAACCCGAGATACTGAGAAAGATTTATACGCGTATGAGGAAAACATTCGGAAATGTTAAGTTATACTGTTCTCCTGCTCCAATTTACCCTGGGGGAATATGGTGTTACACCATGGCTTTAGTTAATATAATGGACGTTGAACCAAAAAACGAATATGACGGTGAAACAGATTATTATAATTGGGAGATACACCAACAAGCTTTCAAGCTCCCTGAATTTTTAAAGAAAATCGTAGGTGAAGAAAAATGAAAATTGTTGGGTGGGATATATCCCACATGGAGTTTACAATCGAGGACCACTATTATTTTTCAATTCTGCAAAAGGCGCTGAGGGAAAACAATATCTCAGTAAAAATTATCAAAAAGCTAGACGAGGAGGAACTAGATGGGATTGACATTCTCGTTTTTAACTATCCAGAGAAACCTTTTACACCCAATGAAGTAGAGCTAGTCAAAAAATTCATGTTAAATGGGGGAACTGTTATCGTTGCAGGGTACTATGAAAATGAAGATAATATTGCTGACACGATTAACTCGCTAACAAGCGAATTTGGATTAAAACTAGAAAAAGACGCCGTTGTTGACGAAGTGAATAACTATAACAACGATAACTTATTTGTAGTTACAAGTAAAATATATGGCTTCAACGAAGGAGTATCAAAAGTTATGATGGCTTGCGCAGCTCCTATCACTATAATCAATAGTAAATCCTCTAAAGTTATAATAGAAGGCGAAGAAACATCGAAAACCAAAACTGGAGTAAAACCAATACTGGCAGCAGAACAAGAAGTTGGAAAAGGCAGACTAATACTTCTGGGAACATGTGTATTCTGGGACAACTACTCAATAGAAAAATACAACAACCTTCAATTTTCAATCAATTTGCTAACTGGAAAAACCTAAGAAAAAACTTTCTCTTTTTTAACAATTCCTTATTCATGACTTAGCAGACTTTCGAGAAAACCGGTCTATAAGCCAGTTAAAACGGGTAATTTTTCAATAAATTTAAAATAAAAACAATACTAGAATACCCGAAACGGTCAACAGAAAGGCAAAGAAAATAATTTTACAAAGAACTATAGACATCCTTCATTTTTTAAATTTCTTTATTTTTCCCTTTCTATCATATTTCTGTTTTTCATAATATTAGCTTGATTCTAAGTTATTTGAAGCATTTAAAGCGAATGATCTAATTATTAAAAATTAATTTGTTTGGTTTGTGTTTTGGAGCTTGGCTATTATTTCCATTATTAGTATGCTCATTGCTTTACAGTAAGCCTTATTAAAGTCCGCTTCTGGTGCATATTCTACAAGGTCAATGTATTTTGGGCTAAAGTTCTTGGTTGAGCGTAATGTGGATATGAATTCTCTTAATGTGGCTCCTCCAACTTCGGGGACTCGAGTTGCTGGGAATGACGATAGATCAAAGAAGTCCATATCGATGCTCAAGTAAATGGAGTTCTCAATGACCGAGTTCATCATGTTCTCGTTTCCAAACCAAGGGATTATTTTAACACCTGCTTTTTTAGCGTCCTCGTATTCATTGCAAAACGATGAATATGCCCGAGTTCCATATATTGTTATCTCCCAGCCCTTAGCAACCAATAATTTGTTTATGAAACCATGGGATATTGGTTCAGCATCGGGGTTAACATTTTGATCCGCGAAGTCAAAGTGAGCGTCTAATACCGTTAATTTGTTGGGTTGTAGTTTTTCTAATGCGTAATATGTTGTTGTGTGGTCCCCTCCGAAAACTATTGGTACACCACCGTTCTCAATAACTGCTTTAACAATGTCACCCAGTTCTTCTTTATTGAAGTTACCAAGGTCGATCACGTTATAATCTACAATGCACTTCTCTTGATAATCAATGAATCCAGTGTATTCATAACTACACTTCCTTATCCAATCCGCACTAAACTCTTGCCCAAGCGGATCATGCTCAGTTCTCGACACAACAGTTGAACCAATTAAGGTTATAGTGCCCTTAGTGATATCGTTTATTTTGCCGTAGGGAAAACCAAGGAATGTATCCTGCAACGCTGCGTCACCCTATTCGATTTCCACAACAACAGCTAAGGCACACCCTATTTTTTCCACTATGTGGTCAACTGAGTAGACTTCTGTGCTCAAAAGCTCTAAGTTTCTCGCTTTAGCCATGAGCATTAATCTCTTTGAAGCTTCCTTCTCTGCTTCCTCGCTAGATATACCTACACTTGAGTACTCGGCAACAAGCGTCGGCCCGCCCTTTGTTTTTCCTAGAGCAATTGCAGCTGCTATTCTCTCTCCAGGTTTGCTGGATACCTTGTACGTATAGATGGCTGGAATATTCGCTCCAGCTGGAAGTTCAATTGGTTCTTCTACAATCTCAATGTCCTCTGGTAAGATACTAGTCACTTTTACTAGCGAGACATCCCCTATCCCAATCTTTAAAAGGCAGTTATCGAAAGCATTAAGCTCCGTTTCACCTTCAGAGGCTACAGCGGTAACATAAACCTTTTTTGGTATCGCTATAAACTGCAATTTTATCACTCGCAATCACTTCTATTCTCGTGTCGAAAATTGACAAATAATAGAAAATAAAAAGATATCACTCAATAAGGAAGAGCAAATATTCTCTGCACTTAGATGAGATTATGAGAGAGTTAGATTGTCACTGGATGCCTATTTACGCAGTGTTATCAAACTAAACAATATTAACAGTGAAACTCCCAGTATCATTGCAGCTTCAACTGTTATTACACTCCATAACCACGCTAGAACAGGGTTAAGCCTCAACAAGAATGAAACAAATAAAGGCAGTATCAAAATGAACAAAAGAATTCTCGGGGACAGAGGTTTCTTAGTTCGTTTTAAATTATTGCTGTTAAACCTACCTTTCATGTAGTTCCCTTTACTCCTATTAATCATGTAAATCGACCATAGATATGTTAAGATAACTATTAGGAATGCATAGGGATTGTATAATGG
>JAGSHR010000003.1 GCA_029855985.1 Candidatus Njordarchaeota archaeon | reverse complement strand
TACCCCCTTTAACTTGTATCTTATTCTCCAAAAGATCTGCATGGCAGTAATAGCCAGGAGAGTTGATATCTTTTTAGGAGTGCTAATTTTGGTCTCTGCCAGTACTGCCCAAATTGAATTTCCTGTTAGTATAGGAGATATAAAGATTGGAAATTCTTTATGGGGCGTTTTACTCATAATATCTATATACTTCATATACTGTTGATAAAGTCTATCTCCTTGAAGCTGTTTATTAAGATCTATCAACCTAGGTAGGTGCTCTATTACGAATTTATGCTCTAGTTTAGTAACGAATCCTTTCTCAAATATGTGGGAAAGCGAGAATATATATGCATCCACTTCTGGAATACATCCATAATAACTAACATCAAACTTTTGTTTTTTTACCTTAAACTTTAATAATTCTTTAAATCTAATGCTCTCAGTATTTCTCCATCCTATTTTTAAATGGACATCTACCGGGAGACCCCCATCAATAAACAAGTCAATAGAAGGGGGATTATGACTTGGATTGTATTTAAAAGCATATGGCTTTCCCTGCAAGTACTTTACTAATTTATCAAACTCTTTGGGAGGTAAAATAACGTCAACATCATTTCCTATCCATAGATATTGTCCATAGTCCTTAAAGATAATATACTCCTTAATGCCTGCTTCTAAAAGAATTCTATGTAAGCTTCTAATGGTATTTTGGAATTTAACAATCTTTTCATTAAATTGGCCTATCAAACGAATATAAAATCTTGAGTTTGGATACTGAGTAAATACTTCAAAAAACATTTTATTTTGAAGAGCTCGGGTTACGATAGTCTCTCTAATACGGGGGTTCTCAAAGAAGATATTGAGGATACTAGTGACAGTATCTCTAATAGATCCTAATGTATTTACAGTGGGCAACGCCAATTTTTTGGCTAGTTCTAGATACCTTTCTGTTTGGATCTTATAAAAGCTAATTGGATACGAGTGAGTATCTTTTTTTCGTTCATATGCAACTTCAGGCTCTACCCACAAGACTATGGCAACGTCAGGCTTTGGAAAATGAAGGTATAGCCATTCACTAAAACGAGTTAGGTACCCTAAGTATTTAAAGCTCATATAATGGTCATAGGGATATCGATCGAGGATAACTATCGCACGGCGTTTGAAAAATTTAAAATATGTATGCTGAACCAAGGTGTCCAGCCATACCAAAAAAGGCCATAGGTAATATTTCCAATCTTTCTTTTTTTCTATGATCATCTCCTTTCTGGATTTTTCTACCTTGTTATCTCCAAATATCTTGAATAGTATTTTAAGGAAAGTATATTCATACTCATGTTTATAAATAACTTCAAAACCGAGGTCTTCAAATAACCTCTTGAGTTCTCTTGCAGTTGTTGTTTTTCCACTCCCATCATTTCCTATTAGTGCTATAATCATGTTTTTATCCTCCCAACAATGTATCCAGCACCCGCAGAGATATATCTTGTAACCTGATACACTATGAATCCTAGTGTTAAGATAGGATGCCTAACAAATTTTCTCCAGTGCCTTAAGTATGCTGGCCGTATCGGGCTTAATTGTTTTATCCCCTTACCTTTGTTCTTCTCGATGAAGCGGGGTAGAGTCTTTCCGTAATAGTAATGCTTTCGTATAATCTCCCACAATGTCTTTGGTTCCCCAACGTGTATTTCTTTTGCTGAGATTCTGCCAATTTTGTATCCTGCATTAAGTAATCTGTTGTGTAGGTCGTAATCTTCTCCAGCAATTAAATCTTCATCAAAGCCTCCAACGCTCTCTACTACATCTTTTCTAATAAACCTAGCTGCCACGTTTAATTCGTCGTCTTCATAGCAGTCCCTTTCAAGTTTCCTAACTTTAGCCCAAAAGCTTATAGTGGGATCAGAAGTATTATGAATACAAACGGCATCATATTCATTCTTTTCGCATTTATTAACAGCTTCTTCAATAACTGTTGGCTCTAAGATAAAATCTGAATCAACTCTGTAAATGTACTTGCCTTTAGCCCTCTTTATCCCAAAATTTAGTTGTTCGCTTCTTTCTCCTGCATTAATGACAAAAACTTTATCAGTGTATTTTTTGGCAATTTCAACAGTTCTATCTGTGGATCCCTTATCAACGACAATAATCTCTATGTTCTTGTAAGTCTGATTTTTAATGGATTCCAGACACTCTCCAATAGTTTTTTCTGAGTTGTACGTTGGGATAATCACTGAAACCAACGGCATCTCTTTGCTCTCCATTTCACTCACCGATAATGGACCTTAATACTCCCTCAAACTTCTCAGCACTCTTATCCCAATTAAACCTCTTAGCCCATTCCAAAGCGTTTTCGCTTAGTCTTGTCCTGAACTCCTCATCCCCATACAACTCTCCAAGCGCTTCCCCCATAGCCTTAGGGCTTGGCTCGCACAAAAGACCGTTGTAACCATGCTTTATTGAATCCCTCAGCCCGGGAACGTCATAACCGATAGCAGGAGTTCCGAGGGCATTGGCCTCGATCACAACCCTTCCCCACCCCTCCCTTATCCCGGGGACTAGTATTACATGAGCCCTTTTCATAAGCTCAATTTTCTCAGTTTCAGGTACGAAGCCTTTAAAATCAATATTGTCGTGGTTATACCGTTTTTTAAGCTTTTTCATAAGCTCTCCTCTCCCAACAACCCAGAGTTTGCCCTTACCAAATATTTTAAACGCTCTTATGGCGTCTTCAGGTTTCTTGGTTGGAGTTAACCTGCCAACAAATATGGCTGTAAACTCTCCTTCTTTTTTTGGAACCTCATCTAAGATGTTCCCGTCTAGTCCGTTATAGACTATTTCAACGTCCCTGAACCCAAATTTTTCTAAATCTTTTTTTGTTGATTCCGAGACAGTTATAGTCTTTATTTTCGTGTAGTGCTTCAGCCAGTATGGTTCAAGAAGATACTTGCCAATGAGATTAATAGGAAATGATGTCTTGTAATCCCAGAATTCAACCGCTAGCTGATGTATAAGGGCGACCATTGGTTTGTGGACATATTTGGGAGTCATAAATGGCTTCGTGTTTATCTCGTCTATGACTACATCGAACTCACTTTCGTGAGTCTTGTAGAACTTCTTTGCATAGGAGTATACGGTTCCGAAAGTCCCGACTATCTTTCCATTCCGGACTATTTCAATTCCATCAATCTCATCTTTACGCTTCGCCCCATCAAAGTACGACGTGAAGAGCGTGAGTTCATGCCCATTACTCACTAGTCGTTTTGCTATTTCGTGGGTGTATACTTCCGCTCCCCCTGCTTCAGGATGTTTAATGTCTTTCCAGTTGAGCCACAGGATTCTCATGTTTTGTCACCATCGTAGTAATGCAAAATGTTCTTTCTGTAAAATATTGCTATGGTATCTATGAACATTCTCGCTATTGCTCTGTAATTTATAGATGAATTAAAAACTTTATGTTCGATTTTGATTGGTATCTCGCAGATTCGGTAATTGTACATGTTTATTACGGTTAAGAGCTCAACGTCGAAGGCGTACCTTTTAACAAGGATTTTTGAGAAGGCCTTTTCAAGAACTTGACGCCGAAATGCTTTGAGCCCTACCTGTGTATCGGTGACATTGAGATTCAGGAGTATTCTCACGAGTGTATTATACAGGACGCTAAAGAGCCTCCTTTTTGGAGAGTAATCAACACGAGCTCCTGGCAAGTATTTTGACCCTATAACAACGTCATACCCCTTTTTCAGCACTCTGAGGAACCTGTGAATCTGAAAAGGGGGTATATCCAGATCGGAGTCTAGGAATACTATTATGTTTCCCCTACTTCTTTTGAACCCCTGCTTAAGTGCATATCCCTTGCCTCGATTCGTCGAATAACTCACAAGATGAACGTTTGGATATTGTTCACAGAGAATCTTGGCGACTTCTTCGGTGTTGTCTTGAGAACCATCGTTAATAATTATTATCTCATAATCTAACCTACCCAATTCTTTCATAGTTCTCTTTACGGCCTCTTCAAGTGTTTTCCCTTCATTGTATGCGGGCATTAGTACTGATATCTCTGGCACTACTTTTGCCTCCATATCCATGTTGCTAGAATAATAACTGTCATGAACCCTATAAGTGTAAGGGTGTTTATTATCTGGGGAATGTCCCTCATTGCAGAGAGCATTATAGTTTCAACGATAAGCATTACCAATATGAGCCACGAGATGTTCATGATGTTAACTGACAAAGCATAGTTTACCATAACTCCAATCATAGAAAAGAACATCATGGCAAGTCCGTATTTCCATAGGTATGGGGCGATAGTTAAGTACTTCTCCCCATAAATAATTCTGATTATAGTTTCGGGAAAAAGTGCATAGGCTATAACTATGGTACTGGAGATCAGCATTGCCAGAACAAGGCCTTTTATCAGGATGTAGGAGTGCTTTACCCCACTCTCGTGCTTTTCTGCTGCCTTTGGGAATACTATTATCCCAACGGCTCCCGGGGCGAATAACACTATCTTGCCTAAGACAGAAATTGCAGAGTAATTTCCCGCTTCCAGTGGTGACAGAGAGTGCTTTACAATTATGACATCTATGTTCCACATTGTCGTGTAAGCGAATATAGCAAGAAAGGCTAGGCCGCTGTACCTTATTATGTCTTCGAGCTCGACTGCATCGAAACCCTCATAGCTAAGCAAGTCCTGCAGAAAGAGCAGGGTTATTAAAAACGCTGCCACATGGGCAAGGAACACTCCTGCAAGTCCCCCAAGAACCCCGTACCCTAAGACAACAAAAGCAACCCCGAAGAGGAGTTTGAAAAGTGCCCACGAAACCATACTTGTTCCAAGGGCAAGAAACCTCTGAAGTCCGCGTAGAACCCCCTGATATGCCGGTAGTATCAG
>JAGSHR010000193.1 GCA_029855985.1 Candidatus Njordarchaeota archaeon | reverse complement strand
CATTTTGGATTATGAAGGTGCTGAAAGTACAGTAATAAGGGAGATTTCAGAAGGGGGTGCCATAGATGTGCACACTTTTGAAAAACTACCGACATCTTTGAATGAATTCAGTTCTTTATTGCAGAGAATATCTGAGATTGGTAAAGTTCCTAATGTGGACGCAGAATTGCTTGCAACGCCTTCCGAGTATAGTAAAGTGCTTGACAAACTTATAGACGAGTTCAAGCATGAAGGAGTTGGTAGAATTAATTTAAGAACGTTGATTAAAGCTGAGGAGATAGCAAAGAAGGGAGAGGAGAAAGCTGTTTTTAGAGAGAACAACGTTAGATACTTCAGAGTAAAGAATGGAGATGTTGTAAGTGTTATCGAACCGATGAGAAGATTGAGAGTAACTGAAGTCAGATTTCTGCCAGACCTCACGAGAGAAATCGTAAGAGAGAGTAAGAAGATTGAGAAAGTTGTAGGCAAAGTAGTTAAGCCAGAAGACCTTATCGAGAGAGAAAGGGTAATTAAAGAGAGTCCAATAGATAAAATCCTTGGTTGGGATAAAATTAAAGAAGTTGTCGAGCCATCTGAGAAAGATTTAGCAATTCAGAGATTGATGAGTAAAGAAAACCGCAGAGAACTCGCAAAGACTTTGAGAGACATTTACGGAGGTGAAGAAGCTAAAGCAAGTGCAAAGGCCGTTGAAGTTTTGGATGAAGTTCTGGAAGATGTAAGCAAAGCTGAAGAAAAAGCTATGATGGACTATCCCGTTCTCAAGGAGGAGAATATATTCGACATTGTGAGAGAAAAGCTTGATGATGTTAGTGGAATGCTAAAACCAGTGGCTGAAAACCTTGCCAAGAAGGGTTTAAGTGTCGGTTTAGGCTATCTCAAAGAGTCTGGTGAAATTAGTACGCTCCAGCCCAAAATTAATATCGATCTAAACTTGGTCGATGAGATATCGGGTATTAAACCAGATATCGGGTTGAATAATGATATTGATCTCAACATAAGGCTTAAAACCGGACTCGATACGGCTGTGAAGACATTCGAGAATGTGTTAACAAAGATAGATGTCGGAATAGACACCACCGCTATTCCGAAGATTGATATAGGTACAGTGTCCATACCAAGGGTGGATGTAATACCAAGGGTAGATATTCCAGAGCTGACTATTCCCGATGTGCCTACGATTACGACACCTAAACCCAAACCTAATACTACTCCTCCACCTACTCCTCCTTCGAATGTTCCTCCGTTTACTATTCCAGATATTAACATTCCAGAATTAGGAATTCCGATGGATTTAGGAGGATTTGACTTAGTAGGTTCAAGCGGATCCGCAAGCGAGAAAAAAGCTGTTAAGAGTCCGATAAAAGACATCTGGGACGTTTTATTCTGAGGTGATGATATGAGTGCTATAATATTTTTCAGAATGGTCGTGACGATCATTGCGGTCAGTGTAGTATATTGGTTTGCAATATTTCCCGTTTGGAATTATCTAAAGCAATGGGCGATTTGGTTCGGAAATAGTATCGGCTGTAAAGAAATTGTAGATTTAGCGAATTTCAGCACCTACGTTATTGCTTGGATTCCCTACATTTTCATCGTTATAACGATTATATGGGCCTTCAGAAAGGCAATGGAGGTGGAGTCCTTTGAGAGGATTTTCAGGTTCTAAATTTATTTTAATACATTTGCTAATATTGTTTTTAGTCTTTAATGTAGGAGTAATAAAAGTGAAAGCAGAATTTTTTGAAGACTTCTATAATCTAAATAACTGGGAAATAACACAGGGTTCTGTTTATGTCTGTGACTCTAAGGTTTGGAACGATGTAAATTATGATATAACAAACTATCTCGAATCGTGGAACTTTTGGATATCTGGTGAAAGGTGGTTTTATACCAAAGTATTTATAACAAGAATAAGTGTAAGTTGTTTAGATAGTGCGAAATATATAGCTATTATATTACCTAATGGGGAATTAGAATACATATATGACTCCCAAGTTGGATGGTTAGTAGATCCGAATAATATAAATACATATGCTGTTGGATTGTATGGAGTTAGAAAACCAAATGCGTTTTGTGGATTTACCGTACATGTATATTACCATCCATATACCGAATCTGATCTTATAAGTAGGAACTTAACCTATGAAGAATGTGCTGGTAAAGTTATCGTATTCGATGGTTTTAATATAATGGTTCAAATAATTGATAAAGATGGGAATGTTAGAACAGCATATTACGGCATGCCACTTGATACTATACCTTCTAATAAATTTCCAATCAAGATTAAACTTATTTTGAAGAGGGGATACCCATCGTGGTGCGATTATATCGGTATAATAGACGGCAGAACGATAAAAGGGGCAATATATCTTGACGAAAAGCCATATCCAAATGCTAAAGTATGGTTATATAATAAAAGTAGTGGATCATTTGAAGGATTTACGTATACGGATGATAACGGAAATTACATTTTTAGCGGATTGAAGGATGGAACTAACTATACTATCAAAGTGTACTCGCAGGATAATTACAAGCTCGGTGAATTTGACGTTAGATGCCCCAACACCCACTTCGATATTTACTTGACTTCCAATGTAAACTTAATTATAAAAGTTATCGATGAAAATAATAATACTATTAGCGGAGCAACTGTAAAAATAGATGATATTGAATACGTATCAGACGATGACGGGATAGTAAAAGTCTTCAATTTGCCAATGGGTCAAGTTTATACAATTAAAGCTGAAAAATCAGGATACTATAACTTTAGCGTAAAATACTATGCAACACATTTAGAAAACTTGACAATCGTATTGGTGAGTAAAAGTAGTGGAGTCTCTGGAGTGGTATACGAGGAATACACCGCTAAACCAGTTGAAAACGTCAAAATAACAATAGGAAACACGACAATCTACACTAACAGCATTGGATATTACCATTGTAATATAACAAACGGAACGTATATTATTACGGCAGAAAAAACAGGCTACAAACCACAGAATAAAACTGTAAATATTAACGGATCAGCAGTGTGTAATTTTAATTTACTAAAATTATATAGTGTTAAAATAATAGCTAAAAAAGATGGATACGTGATCTCAAACTTCAATTTAACAATCTTTGATAGTGATTATAACAAGGTTTGGGAAGGTCGTTACAATGGTAGTTATATAAAACTACCATTCGGCAAATATACATTCTCAGCTACCGTTAATTTAAGTGGTCAAACTTATTTCGGCTCTTATACATGCTATGTCAAAGATAATCAAACAGTAACAATAGAACTTCAATCCCCTCCACCACAACCGCAAAGACAGGAAATAATTTATCCACCACAGCACGCAGTAACCTTGCAAATAGTCAAAAATGGGGTCGTTTGTGCTGGCATACCCGTAGTAATAAAAGATCCAAGCGGTAATACTACTACTCTAACAACAGATAGCTATGGGAGCGTAGTATTCTGGGCAAACAAAACTATACCATACGAAATAAACATAAACAACGGTGAGAAAGTCCTTACGCTTTATCCCTCCTCAGACTATTACATCATCAATATCGGTATCGGCGGTGGATATAACTTCTCAACCAACCAGACTATGTTAAACTTCACGAACATAACTATACCAGTTCCAGGATGGCTAAGACTACCTGCTGAAGTTTTCATAATACTGGGAGCTTGTTGTATCGTTTTAGCAGGGACTAAATCGAGCATGCCGTTCGCTTTACTTGTAGCTACCATACTGTTGGGATTTGGAGTTTTGAGCGGTTTAACGCCTCACGTTCCCTACCCTGTGATTGCGGTATCCGCATTCATAACTGGGTTGAGTTTCTTGCGGAGAGGTGAGACATCATGAACTTCTTCAAGATTTACATCTTCTGCCTTTGCGTAACGCTTGCAATAGGAGTTGCTTCATACACTACAGCCTATCCATACGTATCTCAGCTTACAAATGTGAATGAACTTCAAAACGAAATTCAAACGCAGATTAACGCTTTAAACAATCAAAGCAACAGTTTGTTTGGAAATGTAGGCATAATGCTCGACCTAATCAAGAATTCACTATTGTTGGTGTTCACAATGCTAATCTCAGCACCACTCCTCGTTCAGAAGACAATAGAAATGCTTGGACTACCCCCAGAACTCGTATTCCCCATTTACGTAATGAATGCAATAGCTTTTGCTGGAACGGTATATAACGTAATAAGAGGTTTTAGAGCTGTGAGGTGGTGAGAATGGTCGATTTCACTAAGGTTAACATTAACAATTTCACGAACCCTCCGACTTTTCATTTCAACACTTCGATGCCTAACGTGAGCATAAACATGAGCGAGCAAATTAGTTGGTTGAAGGGCCTTATGAGCAACAACACAACTATGTTTAAACCCGTGGAAAAGATGCTTGTAACCGAAACACACGGATTTGGTTTGTTCGCATTCTGTCTGGTTGTGATAGGTTTAACTTGGTTCAAGACGAAGTCCGTCGAAGGCATAGCGGTAATGAGTATGCTACTGTCAGTTTTGCTTACCGTGCTGAACTTCGTCAGCCCATTCATGGAACCAATTCAGATAATACTCATGTGGGTGTTCATATTCAGCTTCGCAGGGTTGCTATATCTACTATACAAGACGAGAGATTGAGGTGGTGAGGATGTTGCTGAAGATAGGGGGTAAGCTGGTCAGATACGAAGATTTGTTCAACGTAGAAGTGATAGAAAACTATCAAAAAGTAATGGAAGGAAACATCATCGCAATAATACGCAAAATAAATGGTAACTTGATTGAATTCGAGAAAAGAGCTGAAAAAATCTTGAAAGGAGGTGGAAAATAGTAGAGCGGTTGGTTAGGATTAGAGAGATTGTGTTTAAGGATTTGAACGAGAAAGAGTTTTTCATTTGGTTAAGGAGGGTTACTTATGGCTAAAAAATTTAGGAAGACTTTAGGGAATTTGATGAAAGGAGATTTGTTTAAACCTCCTAAGCACAAGGATTTAGCTCGCATAGTTACATTTGAGTCGATAAAAGGTGCTAAAGAAGCTTGCAAAAAGTTGGAGAATCTGTTCAAGCATGCAAAGTCAAAGAAACGGAAGCTTACAATTCTAAGAGCAACACAGTATTCTGCTAACAGGGCAAGAGCTGGTGCTAAAAATCCCAAGTTCAGTCCAAGCACAAAAAGAAAGTGGATGGAAATTGCAGAAATATACGAAAAAGCAAGCGATTGGATGCAGGAACATTATTGAAGTTAAATAGCGATTACGATTTGATTAAACTTCAATTCTACCTTTTTAGCTCTTCCGTGAGGTTTTAACTCGATTAAACCGATTCTTTCAAGCTCTTTCAAGTCCAAGTAAACATTTTTTACATCCCTTCCAATCTTTTCCGCCAACTCCCTTATAGACTTGGGCTTGAACCTCTTAACGGCCTCCAATATCTGGAGCTTCTGAGGAGTCAAAAAAGATACATCCGTTACGACTATCTCTCCCTCCTCTATCTCAATATCTGGATTCTTCAGGCAGT
>JAGSHR010000263.1 GCA_029855985.1 Candidatus Njordarchaeota archaeon | reverse complement strand
GCGTAATAGTTTCCCTATACAACGTGATTGATTTGATTGAATTATTTGAAGAAACAGGCAAGCCTATTATTGCTGTTAGTTATAGGGAAAGCTCTGGGTTAGAGGATTTGCTTCAATCTCTTCCCCTTGGTGAAGAACGGTTACAGGTTTATAGGAGGAATGGGGAGAGACATAAGGTTATATTGAAAAATGGGTTTCCCTTATACATACGAACATTAGGGGTTTCAACTAAGACAGCATTGATATTACTGAACCAATTAACAGAGTACGGTAAGATTCCAGAGCCCATAAAGGTTGCGAAGAGCATAGCTAGGGGAATTTTTATGTCTCTTCACGGTTTGTTTAAATGTTAAGGTGTTTAATATTGAAACCCGTTGAAAAGTACCTTAAAGAGTATAGGGATATTATCTCTGTTGTCGCATTTTTAGGATTATTGTTTATTTCACTTAACGTGGTTCTCCCAGCGTATATGGATACACCTACACCCCTTGCTTATATTTCTTCGGGATCAATGGAGCCTACTTATTACACGGGGGACTTAGTCATAATAAAGGGGGTCAAAGGATCGGATATAAACGTTGGAGATGTCATAGTGTTTAAACCGAGTGGTTTTAGTGAGTATATCTTGCATAGAGTTGCTGCGAAAAAATTTGAGAATGGAAAGTGGTATTTTCTCACAAAAGGGGATAACCCCAATACAAACCTCTACGTTGATACAGCTTGGGGGTGGATACCTGAAGACAACGTTTACGGCAAAGTAATTTACCGCGTACCATATTTGGGATACTTGTTTATGTTTCTCTCTAGTTTGCTTGGAAAACTCTTTATTATTCTCCTCGCTATACTTATCTTATTAACTGACTTTGGGGATAGTGAGCAAACATCTATCGATGTTTTAGGTTTCATTAGAGAGCATAAAAAGCATTTTCTAGGCATTCTCCTAATAATTCTAGTTTCCTCGTCGTTAATTATCGTGTTCTCAGACTATGTGTATATTGGAAGCGAGAAACCCGATGTCGAGGTTATTAGCGTGGGACCGCCGATTGATAGATACTCAATGAAGATTTACCCCGTCTTCCTCAAGATAAAATCTTATGGTTTGAATAAAGGTACGATAAGAGAAATTACTATTATCCCTGTTCGAAAAACTGATAACTATACTTCCTGGGTCACAAAATGGAATATCTTGTATGTCTTTATCGGTGAGAAAACTGTGTGCTTGAATTTGTTTATCCCAGAGTCAGATGTAATTATAAATTATCGTCTCTTCGTTAGTTTCAAAGTTGAATATTTTTGGGGCCATATAGTATCTATTAATAAGACATTGGAGATATCTTATTATTAAACCAAAACTATACTGTATAAACTGATCATTTGGGTGCTATTTGATGGTTGAAAAAGACAGCTTAGACAAAATTTTAGCTACAGCTTCATCAGCGCTCAATAAGAGGGAAGAGTTAAACAAACTTATGAGAGAAAAAGAGGAGATATTGAAGAAAGCTGATGAAATTCAAAGCGAAAACGAAGCTGTTCCGTTAATTGATAAGGGTTTATTGTTATCTAAGAAGATGGCATCGTTTGGTAAAAACGAGGACTCAATGCTTGTTCTGTCTAAATTACTAGAGCTCGCTAAAAGACTTAATTTGGATGACGATGCAAAAAACATATTTAATGAATTGACAAGCTATATTAGTAAGCTAGTAAAGGAATCCCTAGTTTGGGAAAACTACAATAAGGCTTACATTTACATTATGATAAACGAGATCCTTGAAAACTATGGTATCGAGGGAGAGAAAAGTAAGATAGAAGAGGAGATTTTAAGGGTAGAAGCGAATTTAACACGAGTAAAAGGTAAACTGCTAGATGCCAAAAACGATGCACTAAGCTTAGTTATTAATCCTAACAAGGAACTGATAAACGCTTTTAAAGACTCGTATAAGGACTTATTCACAGAACTAAAGGCTGAAACAGAATTGAACATAATAATCAATTTACTCTCCGGTTTAACCCAATAATTCTCTCATCGCTTAAAATTCTTTAAACTTTTTATTACACCTCTAATGTCTCTTTCTAAATGGGGTGTTAACGTTGTCAGAGTTCATATTGGGGATCGAAGGTACAGCGCACACCTTTGGTTTTGGCCTAGTTGATATACAAGGGGACAATATATTTGATTTTTCTCACCAATTTGTTCCACCGACAGGCGGAATACATCCTCGAGAGGCTGCAGAGCATCACTCTAACGTAGCTCCAGAACTTTTAGAGAAGGCGCTGAAGAAGTTAAGAGAATTAAATGGGCGTATTGTCGCTGTGGGTTTCTCGATGGGTCCTGGGCTTGGACCTTGTCTACGTGTTGCCGCAACCATTGCTAGGGCTTTATCTTTGCGATTCAATGTTCCATTGTATGGTGTACATCATGGTGTTGCTCATATAGAGATCGGTAAAAAACTGAGTGGCGCCCGTGACCCCCTCGTTCTTCTTGTTTCTGGAGGACATACAATGATTGTGGCGTTGGAGAATCACTATTATCGTGTTTTTGGGGAAACTTTGGATATATCAATTGGTAACCTAATAGACATGTTTATGAGGTATGCAGGTTACCCTTCACCAGCAGGACATATCTGTGAGAGACTTGCTAGAGAAACCGATGAAATCGTTGATTTACCCTATGTTGTTAAGGGAACCGATTTGTCTTTTTCTGGTATACTAACTAAAGCAAAAATTTTGCTTCGTGAAGGGGTGCCGCTACCAGTTATTTGCAATAGTTTACAAGAAGTTGCATTCTCGATGTTAACGGAGGTAACAGAAAGAGCTTTAGCGCACACGAGGAAAAAAGAATTGTTAATTGTTGGAGGCGTAGCTCAAAATAAAAGGCTTAGATCAATGTTAGAGTATATCGCCCAAGAACATGATGCACGTTTTCTAAGCATAAATAGGTTTAACGGGGATAACGCAGCTATGATAGCTTGGTTAACCTCATTGTATTATCGTTATGGCAAACCGATTAGCGTGGAGGAAAGTCTCGTTAGGCCTCTTTGGAGAATTGATAATGTATATGTTCCTTGGTGAATCTTGAATTTAGTATATTACGCCATCATATTTGTTGAGTTGTTCTTGTATTTCTTTTAGAGCTCTTTCAGCGTTTTCCTTTTCTTCACCAGAGAACTCACCGCTCTCCAGTTTTTTAGTTAGAGATCTGATCGTTTCAACGTATTCCCATGGGTAAACTATCCAATCTTTTACTTCACTCAAATAGTAGTCTGGTTTTATCACCGACCATGGTTTGTAGTGAAGTGTTGCCACCTTGAGTTCTTTTGGTTTAAGATTATCCCTAATGTAGTCAACTACGGCTTTTAAAGTAACACCTGTGTCAGCAACGTCATCAATCACTAAAACATTGTGTCCCGATATGTCCTCGTCTATTCCTTGAAGGAATCTTACATTTTCAGCTTTTCTGGCAATGTCCTCATATAACTTAACGTTCACGATGAAAACATTGTTGTTATTAAAGAAATCGGATATTATACGTAGGGGTACTAAACCACCCCTCGCAACGCCAATGAGGTAGTTTGGGTTGTAACCTGATTTTTTCACGATGTTTCCGAGCTTAATCGACATTGATATTATTTCATCCCACGTTAGGACTTTAAAAGTCAAGGTCATTCTTCCCACACTGGTTTTATTCATAATATAGTTATTTTCCCAAAATTAATTTTTTAAAGTATCGCGGTCTTATAGCTACAAATTTCGCTTCTGGAAGGTACTCACCAATCTCTGGGATTAACCCCACAGACGATGTTCCCCACTTACAGACTATTGCTTGCTCAAGGAAACCAATTCGCTCCACGTTGAGGATATCCCTCCCATGATGGGACATTCTTAATGCTTTTATGACACTTGATCTGGTTGCACCTAGAACAAGAAGCCGGTCGAATCTGGATTTTAACCAGCTTCTCAGCATGTCTATCGTTTCTTTTCCAGGTTCCCCAATAACCTCTCTTTTATCATAATCTATTTTACTATTCTCTCTAATTATGACTTTGAAGGGCAAATATCTGTGGAGCCCCATTAACTGTGCATCCTCATCACTTATTCTTTTCTCAACTCTAAATATCCTCGCAATCAGTTTATCAATTGGAACCACTACTTTAAGGTAATCGGGTTCAAGCAACCCAATATCCACTTTAACGAACCCCTCCTCTATTCTCATGATTCTACCGATTACCGGCTCCCCTAACGTTAGATCTTCCCATTTCTTAGGTCCACCAAATATCTTTGTTAGGAATTTTGATGCCACTTTCGCATCTTCACCTATAATTTGGATCTCTGTGAATCTCTTCGAGTACTTTAGGATGCCCACATCCTCAATGTTAAAACCCGTGAGAAGGGATTTAATATACCATTTAAACGAATGCATTAACTGTTCGTTTAATTTGACGTATATCGGTAATAATAGGGAAACTGTTGACACTCTTTGCAACGTTTTTACCCCTTCGATCACACTTGTTATCACAAGTCTACTATAGGTTAGAGAAATATAAACCTAATTGAAAACTTTCTCAATTTCATTCCATCATTTGAGCTACCAAAAACGAAAACTATAATAATATTGGCGAACGGTGGGTTGATTCATGGAATAAAGATAGATACAAACATGAAGAACAGCTAGTCACGATGTGAACGGGCTACGGATAATATAATAGCACAAGTTAGCTTATATGGCAATTATACTCACTTTATAATGCTAGAACTGCGTATTTTAATTAGTGATGAATCTAACTGGTGAACGATAAAAACAATTGATAGGTAAAAAAATATTGAGAATTTTTAGTCTTCTTCTATAACTTTTGTAAGCGGAGATTCAATTCCAGTAACTATTACTGTAACTCTTACAAGATTATTCATGTCTTCATTTGGGAAGAATCCCCAAATTATATCTTCACTATTAGCGTCGATCTTCGATGTTACGTATTCCAACACTTTATCAACATCAATTACTCCTAGGTTTGGATCTCCCGTGATGCTAATTAGCGCTTTCTTAGCGGTCGATATGTCTATATCCAATAAGGGGTTCGTTAATGCTTTTTGAACTGCAGCGATACCTCTATTCTCAACGGATGAATCTGCTTCACCTATACCTATTATTGAAGTCTTACCGTTATCAATTATCTTCAATACATCTCTAAAGTCTATGTTAACGAGACCACTGTTCAAAATCATCTCCGCAATAGCTCTAATCGCTGTCACTAACACTTCATCCGCTAGCTTAAAGGCTTGAACAATGCTCATCTTTGGGGCGATCTCCACCAACTTATCATTTGACACAAATATGTAGGTATCCGCGTATTCAACAATTTGCTTAATAGCCCACTTAGCATTCTCAAACTTCTTTCTGCCTTCACTCGAGAATGGTAAAGTACAAACCGCAATTGTTCTAACACCTAACTCTTTAGCTGCCTTAAGAAGGACCGGTGCCGCACCACTACCCGTACCACCACCTAAGCCACATGTGACAAAAAGCAAGTCCGCTGAACTAATTATATCCTTAATGTCCTCTATACTCTCCTTCATAGCAGCTTCTCCCATCGTGGGGTCATTCCCAGCGCCAAATCCCCTGCAAGTTTTCCTTCCAATTAGAACTTTGTAATGAGCCTTGGATCTCTTTAACTGGAAGATATCGGTGTTTATAGCGTATATGTCTACGATGTTGTTATTCTTAAAGATGTCAAACAGGTTGGTCGCAGTGTTGCACCCAGCTCCACCAACCCCCATTACTATGATCTTAGAGATGGGGGGCACTAAATCTTGGTCATCATCCGTTATTATAACACTATCAGTTTCTCTCTTCTTGTCAATTGTCAGGGAAAACGGGAAAACAGAATCATCAATATCCTTACCAATCACGGTGTTAGATGTATTAACACTCTCAGATTTAACGTTGGGCTTCACTTCCCTATCTGAAACCGGGTTGGCATTCAAATTGTTATTCTCGGTTATATAATTTCTGGAGTTGTTACTCGAAGTCAGGGAATCCTCAATTTTAGTAACCATATCAAAAATTCTCTCAATCTCATCACGAACAAAATCATCCAAACCCATACAACGACACCATAAGGCAACAAACTAACACAAAGTCAAATGAACACATTTAAAAGCAAATGTAATATGACGATAACATGACAAAGAAAATCAAGAAAAACCGCAAAAACACCAAACACGCAAAAAATAAATGCAAACAAAACCTAAAACAACCAAACACCCAATCCAAAAACAATCAGAAAAATTTAAAAACATCTCAACAAACAAAAATATAAGTGAAACACAACCAACAAAAAATCAAAAAAACAAAGCGGGGTGGGGTAGCCTGGTCTAGCCCGCCGGGCTCATAACACCTAAATGGGTTATGAGCGGGCTAGAAGAAAACCCCACGGGTTGGGAGAAACCCGGAGGACGGTGGTTCAAATCCACCCCCCGCTACCATTCAAGCTTTCTTCCCAACCTTCAAAAATCGATTTATGTTTCTAATTCCTTCTAGTTTTGTTTGCGATTGATTTAGAACCAATTTATGATTCATTTGGTTCCGATTCCAAAAGTCATAGAAATATTTACGACCTCACATATCTGGGGAACAACAACTACGAGAAGCCATTCAGAGAACAAACGCAAACAAAATTAAATTAACTAAGAAATCAACAATTGCTCATAAGTTCCATTTCTGATGACTCCTTCCACTATCCCCCTCACTACTAGACCGTCGAGTATTGTTTCCTTGTTTGTGCTTTCGTTTAGTTCTGGTCGGATTACCCATCTTTTTTTGGGATTGAATATCACTAGGTCTCCTGGTTGTCCAGTTTTTATTCTTGGAACATTGATACCAAGTATTCTTGCTGGGTTTTCGCTTAGTACTTTTAGGAGTACGCTTATGTCCTTTGTGTGGATCTTTTTTAGGAGCGTGTATGTTACGGGCAGTAGATATTGAATTATGGATTTTCCCGAATTGTCCTTGTATATTCTGTGGTGGGACGATATAGAGTATATTTGGTTGCTTCTTAGAAATCGGGCTAGGACTATGCGTGTTAGCTTATTTTGCGATAGAACGTGATTTTTGCTCCTGCTTTCCGCGTAGAGGATACTGGTTAATGGCGTGTCATATGTTACTCTTTGTCCCATTTTTATTAGTTTATTTAAGTGTTCTATTGCTTGCCATGACGTTACTCCGCTGAAGTGAACTTTTATGCCGCTCTTTTTTATTGTGCGTATGATTGAGTCTATTAGTTCGTACTGTTTTCTTGCTTCTTGGAGATCGTCTCCATTCGTGGAGTTGTTTAGGTCTACCACTAAGAGGTCAGTGTTTAAGCTCTCTATCTCCCCTATCTCTGTTGTTTTTGTGTAGTATCCTGCTGGTTTAATATCCTCTTTTGTCAACATATCAAGCAATTTGTTTACTGTTTCTTTGTTTGTATAGTATTTTACTTCTATTTGTGCGTTTTTCATGTTTTGTTTTATTGTGGCAGTGTTTGCTTCTTTTTTGTTTATTTTTGGTATGTTTACTGCTGTTAGGATTCCTCCTTTGAGGGCTGCTCTTGTTTCGTTTCTTATTATTTTGGGGTTCTCGTGGAATAGTCCTAGGTCTGTGTTTATATCAATTAGTTTGGGGAGTATTAGGCGTTCTTCCGCTATTATGATTTGGTCTATTTTTGATATTAGGTATTTGTTTGTGTATTCTGATTTGTACACTTTCACTATTTGGTTGGTTTCTCTGTTGATCACTATGTTTGCTCTGATTAGGTGTTTTCCTTTGATGATTCGCCCTCTTTTTATTAGAGTTAGGTTCACTTGTTTCCCTTTTTGGTTATCCGTGCGTCCAAGGGTTGCTGTTTTTATCTAGAAGGAGTGTGAATAAAAAATGTTTTTATTTTCCTCCTAAAGCGATCTTTTGTGCGTAGAGTTGGGATACCAGTTCGAATCCCATCGCGTTTGCCATTACTGGGTCGTCTGGGATTAATATGTCTTCCATACTTGATACAAGTCCTGCTTCTAGGAGGTGTTGTTTTATGGCTTTTCCGAAGAAGTATACTCCGCCCCCTTCGAGTATGTAGTATTTTATGGTTGCGTCTGGGGGTATGTTGTCTAGTAGTTTATCCACTTCGTCGATTATCACTCTTGCTATGTAGTTTGATATGCTGTCTACTTGTGGTTTTACGTCGTATTTCACTCCCCCTATGTTTACCACGTAGTTTCCTTTTTCTAGAGACACCATTAGTGATTCTGGTTTGATTATTTTTCCTGTTTTTTCGCTTAGGAATTGTGCTAGTTTTGTTACTAGTGTGTCTACTGCGTCTGGGATTGATCCGCTTGCTGTTGCGAGTATTGTTCCCTTGTATATCGTTAGTATGTCTGTGGATCCGTACCCTATGTCTATTATTATTGCGTCTGATGCTTTTGATTCGCCGATTTTTTTGAGCATGTAGTAGTATGCGCCGTAAGGCTCGGGGATTACTGGGCTAGCGAGTATGTGAACATTTAATTTCTTTGTTTCCCCTGTTGCGTCGTTTTTTAGTTGTATTTCGTGTTTCCCTGTGATGAGTTTTCCGAGTTTTTCCATTTCTTGTTTTCCCGTTGCAACGGGTACTCCTGTTGCCACTACTAGTTTTGCATTGTCTCTGTCAATGGCTAGTCCTATTGCTGCTTTGAGTGCTATTTGTGCGTTTTCTGGGCTTTTCATTTTTCCTTCTCTAGCGAGGGGATATTTTACTAGTGATTGCATTCTTGCTAGTTCGCCGATGTAGTATTCTCTTCCATCTTCGAGTATAATAATAAGGTTGTTTTCCCATGATTTGTCTGCTGCGATTCCCCTAAAACCGGGGTTTGGTTCTCCTATGAGTGAGGTTATTTTGTATCTCTTGTTTTTGAATGATACTTTTATTGTTGAGGTTCCGAGGTCAACTCCTATTGGGAGTATGTCTCCAGTGTAACTCATTTTTTATCAGCTCCGGTTATCAATTTTGGTTATGTTTTTTTCATTTTTATTGTTAAGCATACAATTTTGGCGTATCTAAATTTGACGATAAATGGAATGTTTTTTAGAATTATATATACACTATCTTGTTTATTCCATATTCTATATACGGTGATTGATGTTTTAAGTTAAAGGTGCTTAAAGTTGGAGTCTCCTGTCTCGGTAATGATTGCGGGCGCTGCTGGAGAAGGTATAATGCAAGCGGGCAGAATGCTTGGACGTGCATTAACAAGAAAGGGCTTTCACGTTTACATAAACGTAGAGTATCCCTCCCTTATTAGGGGAGGGCATAACACATCGCATGTTAGGTTCCATACTGAGGAAGTGTGGTCGCACAGTGATAAAATTGATTTCTTGATAGCGCTAAACAAGGAGTCTATTGAGAAACATGTAGATGAACTCACTGGAAGAGGGGGAGTTATCTACGATTCAACATTGATTAAGGATGGAGAAATTGGTGGCGCTCGGTATTTCCCAATACCCATGACTAAAATTGTCCGCGAGCTTAAAACTCGGCCAGTTGTTAGGAACACTATTGGATTGGGTGCTCTATTCAAGCTACTTGGTTTAAACATTAACACACTTAGGAGCGTTATTGAAACACTCTTCAAAGAGAAACAAAAGGTAATCGACGTGAACATAAAGGCTGCGGAAATCGGTTACAATTACGAAGGATTAGAACCCCTTTTCCAATTGGAACAGTTCGCTACTTACAAACCCAAACTGTTAATAG
>JAGSHR010000251.1 GCA_029855985.1 Candidatus Njordarchaeota archaeon | reverse complement strand
AGATGTGTATAAGAGACAGGCTAAGAACCTTGCAAGAAAGATTTATGATGAAGCAATAACAGCTGTTAAAAAGCTACCAGAGAGTAAAGCTAAAGACGAGCTTATAGAACTAGCCTATGTAATAGTTGAGAGAAACTTCTAGAACCACGAAACCGCAAAACCATATTTAAACATAAATTAAATTTTTAACCATATTTAGCAATCAAAAACACTCAAAGCAGGTATGACTCATGGTACTAGTTAAAATCTTTGGTTATTTGAGAGGTATCACGAATACAAGCCGATTAGAACTAAAGGGAGTAAAGACCCTAAGAGAAGTATTCGAGAAGTTAAGAGCGGAACTTGGAGAAGAATTCATTAACAATGTATTTACAGATTTCGATTCATTTAAGGTAAAAGAAAATATAATAATATTACAGAATGGGAGAGCTGTTTCGAATCCAAATCAACCTATTAATGAAGGTGACACTATAGCTGTAATGCCCTTCTTAAGCGGGGGATTCCCAAACGCGTTCGTTAATATAATAAATTCAAAGAGTTAAAACTTATTGGTGAGGAAAATGACCATAACCGCAGTTATATATTTTAAATTTAGATTATTAACTGAGGAGGAAGAGGAGAGAACTAAAGAGGATTGGGAGCAAACTAAAAGAGAGATCCCTGAAGGAACAAAGATAATAAGCATAAATGATCACGCTTGGGGAACTGATTATAATGGCTTTCTAGTTGTCGAATCTGAAGACTTCAACAAGTTCTTGAAGTTTTGGAAATGGTTTAAGGATCGCGTGAGATGGTACGTTGAGGATACAAAGGCTATAATTGGCACAAAGAGACACGAGTAAGATGGTGAAGGGAATTGCTAACAATTGAAAGCATTCACATTATTTACAAGAATTTAATAAGAATTGGGAAAGAATTAGATGTGGCCAAGTTCAAAGCCTTCTTTTTAGAGAGAGGATTTAAACAAAATGAGAGAGTTATCCCAACTCCCACAGGACCTTTAAAGGAATACTTACTATTGGACCCGGAGAACATGAGAAATCTCGTCGTTTGTTCAGTCAGGGGCTTTGTTGTGGATGCAAAAGATTTAGAAAGCACAAAGAAATTGATGGGCTTATCTTATGAAGCGTTTGAGGGGCTGTATGGTGAACTGTTTAATAATCTAGTTTTGGACATCCAAGTAATAGTGAACGCTCTTGTTTACATGAAGGATGGCTATAGGTTATTGTTTAAGCCCTTAAAGCAAGATGCGGTACTATCCTTGAGTAAAGCTCTTGGTGAAAAAAACATAAAACCGAAAACAATAGGTTTCACATGGGGTAGTAAGGATAATCCTAGCGGGGAAACCTCCCTTATAATAAACCCATTGAAGGGTCCTAGCGGACAACTTATTAGCGATAGATTGTCGGTAACAATTGAGCACTTAAACCAGGATCCAGATATTGGAGCTGATTTCGTTAATAATATTGAAAGGCTAATTAAGAAAGCATTAGTTGGGTTAGCAAAAATTAAGTGAGATTAAATTTAACTAGGAGATTTTTATCTTGCTTTTTAGTATATTCCCATGGCGAGTTTTCTAGCAAAATCTCCTAATATATCATCTTCTTTCATTAGGTTTTCTCTTCTCAGAATGGTTCGGGCCGCTATTACTCCTGAAGCACTAGATTGAGCAAGGCTCCTAGTGATCCCTGACCCATCTCCAACTGTGAATAAGTTTTTAATTGCTGTGGTCTCTAATTCTGGTGTTGTTTCTACTCTTGAAGAGTAAAATTTGACCTCTGTTACGTATAAAAGTGTGTGGTCACTATTCAAACCCGGGGCAAGTTTATCCAGAGCTTCGATCATTTCTAGTATTCCAACTAAGTGCCTATGTGGTAGAACATAGCTTATGTCGCCTGGAACCGCGGATTCTAATGTTGGATCTACGATGCTCCTGTTTAGCCTTTCTCTTGTACTCCTTCTACCTCTCTTTAGGTCACCTAGTCTCTGCACAAGTACGCTCCCACCACTCAACAAGTTTGCTAGTTTCGCGATGTGTATTCCATAGGTAATCGGATCTTTGAATGGCTCTGTGAACCTTGAGGATATCAACAAGGCAAAGTTTGTATTATCACTCTTCTTTGTCTCATATGCGTGACCATTGGTTGTGACAACATCTTCGTATTTTTCTGCTATCACGTATCCTCCAGGGTTAACACAGAAAGTTCTTATGACGTCGTCGAATGTTGGGGAGTAGTAGAATAGTTTTGGTTCATATATGGTTTCCGTTAACTCTTTCATGGTGTCATAGGTTGTCTCGAGCCTTACCCCTATATCAACTGGGTTCGTGCTGAGTTTCACACCTATCCTTGTTAACTCTTTATACAACCAACCCGCACCGAAACGCCCTGGAGCTAACACTACATATTTCGAGTAATATTTTTCGCCATCTTCTGTTTCTATACCCGCCACCTTGTTTTCGTGTATTAATAAGTGCTTAACAGGTTTTTCCAAGTAAATATCCACGCTTTCCTCTAGAAACTTCTTGGCTCTCATTAAAGCGATTGGAGCATAGTCCGTTCCTAGGTGCCTGATTTTGTATGGAATTAACCTTAGATGCGCTCTTCTGGCTTTTAACGCCAGATCCGCTATTTTATCATCGTTATAAGAGTAAATCTTCGATTTGTCCGCGAATTTGGCCCAAATCTCATCAATATAGTTGATGAGTTTTTGCACTATTGTTCTGGGAAGTAAATCAGTTAGCCATCCTCCTATTTCACTACTTAGCGTTATTTTTCCGTCGCTAAAGGCACCAGCTCCACCCCAACCCGACATTATGGATAAGCTTGGTTGACCACCACTTTTCTCCCTTTCTTTTATTCTCTCAGGCACATCTCTTCCTTTATCAAATATAGCTATTTTTAATTTAGAATCTGCGTGAGTGACTAACTCATATGCAGTAAATATACCTGACGGTCCACTCCCAACGATTATCACATCGTATTTGTTATCAGTCAAGACTTCAACCTCTAGTAATTGACCAAAAAGTATGCTAAATAAAAAAGTGTTAATAACTTTTACCCAAATATACTTTAGTTGGTTTATTTTTATTTATATTTGATAAAGTTTAATCCTATATTATGAAAAACCAGTTAATAAGGGTGCTAAAATGCCCAATAACATGACTATAGATGAAGTCGACGAGCTTCTAAAACTGGGTGAACCCTCTTCAAGTATCCCAGCTTACATAGCTTGGTTTGCGACATTACTAGTTTATGGATTCGGAATAATAGGGCTTATCAATGTTATAAATGGAAAAGCAATTCTCTTAGCGGCATTAATCACAGGTTTAGCCGCGTTAATATCCCAAACGTATCTTATATTAATAATCTATGGTGCATTAGTGTTCACTGTGACCGTTATTGGTTCCATCCTACTTCTCTATCTAGTGAGAAAGGCCGCAAAATTCGTATTATACCTCGTTTTCATCATCATCCCAATAGTAATGATTGGTTTAGGTCTTCTATTATTACCTTATTCCTCTCTAGGTGGCTTAATATCAATAGGTATGGGTGCCTTTTACCTTCTACTTCTAGTCTTCTATAGGAAAAGAATAGCTTTAGCTGGTAGAGCGATGCAGTTAAGTGCACAAGCTATACTCGACGAGAAGGGGTCAATCCTAGCGATGTTTATTTCATCGATATTCGGCATGTTAACATTTGTTTTCCTAATTTTCGCATCAAGTTATGTTGGTGACCTAGTATACTATGCTACAAACAATCAAGATTATGGAGCACTTGCTGGATTCATTATATTCTTCCTGGGTTCTTGGTCTGTGAGTTTTGTAGCATACCTAATGGAGGGGACAATCGCGGGAATAGTCCATGATTGGTACAGGTCACCTAACGTAGACGTAGCTTCATTTGGGAAGGGATTAAAAAGAGCGCTTAAAGTTCAAGGTGGAATCGCATTATACGCATTACTAATGGTTACGTTGAGGTTCATTGTAGAATACCTGAAAAGCCAGGCGAGAAAATCGGGTTCAATAGGGGCAGAAGTAGCAGCCGCTGTTATTGATCTACTAAGAGGCATAATACAATTTATAACCATATACACTATACCCGCTCTAGTAATTAGGCAAACAAACTTCAAAGCTGCCGTGAAGGATTCCTGGAGCAAACTTAAAGACTTGTTTATAGAAACTCTCGCAGGGACATTTGGATTTGGTTATGTGATGTTCTTCTTCACACTCATAATGATTATATTTTATGGCGCCATAGGATACTTCATCGGTGTATACGTGTTGCACCCAATAATAACAAGCATGTACATAACCTCTCTAGATACAATGAGCGTAGGCATAGTTTCTGGAGTTTCCTTCGTGGTTATAGGCATAATTCCCACTGCCCTAATATTCAATACATTAAATATCACGTTCAAAACGATCTTGTACGAGTTTGGATTAGATATAGAGTTTTCTAGGAAGGGCATAACACTTCCAAAGAGACTCCCAAGTGATATAGAGGAAGAATTCATGGAGATACTTGCCACTAAAGGAATAAGACTTTAGTTTCGTTAAAACATTTTTATAAAAAAAGGAATTTTTGGAAAAATTTCAAAAAAATCTTTCAAATTTATTTTTACTGAATTTTTAGGGCGCTTCTAAAGATCTCTGCGAGTTCTCTACCTTTCTCTGTAATTCTGTATTGTGCTCTCTTGCCCTTTCTTTCTTCGCTAACTAAACCAAGCTCGGCTAAATATCTTAGTTTTCTGGAAGTTGTTGCTGGTGTAGGGAACGTGTACTTTTCGGAAGCTTTTTGTACGTCTGCCACTGTCCCGACTTTTATCTCATCTATGGCGAACAATGTTGATATGAAATATGGGTCTATATAGCTGATATTTCTAACGTGTTCGTGAACTCTATAGATTCTAGGCATTATGATTACACCCAATTAATTAAAACTTTATATAATTGTTATGTTTGATAGCTTTATAAATTTTTACCCATAACACTTCGTTCTTTCAATCAATTTACTTGAATTTCGGAAAGTTTAGTTACATTTAAATAGAAAATAAAGAAAATTTAGAATTTCTACCTTTAATTACTTGCTTTTATTAAATATAATTATCAATTAATAACTTTTAATGTACCTTTAAATTAAACGTTAATTATTATAAATGCTTAATTAATATAATATAAAAAGATAAATTTTAAAAAACTAGTATTAAAAATTTTTTACCTAATTTTCTCTTTTACATCAACAATTTTTCCTTTCTCTAATCTGATCAATTTTGTCGCCACATCACTAAACATATCTGCTATCATCTCACTAGCAGTAGCCAATATTACAGTTACTTCTCTTTCCTCATTTAGTTTTCTCAAAATGTTAATTACTTTACCAGCATTTTCCTCATCTAATTGGGCCGTTGGTTCATCAGCAATTATTATTTCTGGCTTAGAAACGAGTGCTCTAGCTATAGCAACTCTTTGTTGCTCTCCACCACTCAGCTCTCTTGGATACTTATCTTTTTTACCCAACATGTCCACTGCATCTAATGCTTCCTCCGCCTTTATGCGAATAGTTCTGGTTGATTCATCGGATGGAAGTAAGGGAACCATAACGTTTTCAAGGACTGTGAGATCATCTATTAAGTTAAAGAATTGGAATATGAATCCGATAAGTTTCCTGCGAACTTCTGCTCTTTTTTCTTCATCCATTTCTGCGATATTCTTCTTCTTTATGAGTACATAGCCTTCCGTTGGCGTGTCCATACCAGATATCATGTTTAAGAGAGTAGATTTACCTGCGCCTGACGGTCCTTGTATTACTACGAATTCACCTTTGTATATCTTTAGGTTAACCCCTTGTATTGCGGGAAAAACTCTGTTCCCCCTCTTATATTGTTTTGTCAAATTTATTATTTCGATTATTGGTTCTTCGTCGCTCATATTTTATCCCTCCCTAAATGCCCTTTCAGGGGAAATCTTTGACACTCTCCTCGATACTATGAAGTAACCGAAACCCAAACTGGCCAGAAGGAGGCCAAAAGATGCAAGGTACACGAAACCAGTGAAGAAGAGAACCACATTTAGAACAATACCATAGAGCCACAGGGCAACCAGTGATAACACATATGCTGAGAAGATTATTAAGAAGAATTCCCCAAAAGCATAACCCAATACATCGATTTTCTTCCATCCAATAGCACGGAGAACAGCTATGTCCTTATTTCTAAACTTGACGATTATGAAGGCGTATATGAATGCCAATACAAGTGAGAACAAAATGGTAGTTAAGCCCCATGTCAAGTCGGTTCTAAAAGCCGATGGGTCAACATTGGAAGAGCTCATCACATCGTATCCAGCGTGAGTCGATACCCAGCTTGTTAGTTTAGATTTAACCGTTTCCAAGTTGTTGATTATAGTATCGGAGAGCAAGTCACCGCTCACTAAGAACACAACTCTTCTAATGTAAACAAAGTCAGCCCTTTTAGCATCACTTGCACTTGGAGACCACACTCTCTCGACAAGATCACGAAAATCATCCCACGAAATAAACAAAAGATTTGGAACACCACCAGAAAGCTTCGTAAAACCAGGTTCTGTAGTATTATAAACCCCCACAATTTTAAGCTTCAACGGTGGCTTATCACCAGACGTTAAGGTTATATAGGAACCTACACCGTTTATTCCTTGCTCTACAGTTAACCCCCCTCTACCACTCTGAGTGATCCTGTAATTGGCGTTGATAACAGCTTCACCCCTAGAATTAACGTGGTGCCCGTAAACTATCCGTGTTGGTTTCATCTCGTCAACAATCCACCGCCAATCATAATTCATATAATTCTTGTAAGCATATACTGAGATTACTCCTAGTTCACCTGGTATGACCTCTACATAATATACAGCGAAAATACCTGTTACGTATGGGTCAACCTCACTTTTCATGTTTCCAATGTCATCAAATGAATCGCTCGCAGTAATACTCCTCGTTGTTTCAACAATTATTCCCCTAGTTGCTACTAATGAATCCGTATTATAGGATTCCACCTTTAGGAGTTGATAAGTCGCTAAACTGAACAGAATCAAGAAAAGCAACAACAATGGAATTGTTCTCTTCTTGTTTCTTAGCCCTGATGTTAAGCCAAGGTTGAATACTCTTATAAAACCCATAAACCTCACCATTAAGATGTGTATAAAAAGTAAAAATTTTTTTAATTTATTCATAAAACAATTAAGTTTAGATTTAATAAAAACAATAAAAAACGTTCACAGAGAAACAAAATCCTCCTTCGAGACTTCGTAAATCTTGTTAATTTGAACTTCACCATTCCTGCCAAAACCCTTG
>JAGSHR010000235.1 GCA_029855985.1 Candidatus Njordarchaeota archaeon | reverse complement strand
CAAGGTACCGAGAAAGAGGAAAAAGAGTGACCGTAATGACGCCGCTTGGATAGCACTAATGTACGCTAAAGGGCTCGTGGAAGAGTCATACGTTCCTAGTGAGACAATCAGAAAACTTCGTAACCTCGTTAGGATGAGAAGAATGCTTGTAAACGAGAGCACCAGCTACAAGAACAGGGTACAATCGCTTTTATCGGCGGCACGTCTTGATTTGAAGAGCGTCTTCTCAGACGTGTTTGGCGTGTCCGGCTTGCGAGTTTTAAGAGCACTCGTAGTTGCCGGAAAGGCGGAAGCCTTGAGAGTAGCACCTGAGAAGAAAAGAGATAAGCTTCGTGAAGTGCTGGATAGAGCGTACCTTAAGCATTTGGATCGAGAGACGATTCTCGTTTTGTTAATGGAGTTAGACCGAGTGAAGGAAGCGATAACTCGCGTAGAAAGCATGATTGCAAGGGTTATAGAGTATGATAACGAACTTAAGAAGCAAGTGGAGATACTCATGACAATTCCTGGAGTGAGTATGGTAATTGCAACGACCGTAATAGCCGAGGTTGGTGACTTTAAGAGGTTTTCTGATGAGAAGCAGATAGGCGGCTATTCCGGATTGGTGCCGTACCTTAACGAATCGAACGGGAAGCAGTGGGGCCGTGGAATAACAAAGAGGGGTAGCCCGTATCTGAGACATGCGTTAACGGAGGCGGCGGGTTCAATAGTACGTACGAAGAGCCCGAAATCGCTATACATATTCTACTATAACATCATGAAAAGGCGTGGATACAAGGTTGCGTTAGTTGCGCTGGCTCGGAAGTTGTTGGTGATAATGCATGCGATGATGATTAAAGGCGAGCCGTATCGCGAGGTAAGCAACAATCAGTTAGTAACGAGGAAGCTAAAGCGGATAGAGGCGTATGCGAGGAGGTACGAGAAGATGATACGAGTTGAAGTTAGCGAGCTGAGGAGGATGTTAGAAACATTTAAAAGTAGCGAAGTAGAATACGAAGAGGGAGCGGCAAGTTTTTCATAGAAAATGAAAAGGGACAATCATCCACAGGAAATGTTTATGATTGAGCAAAACTATAGTGATAGCCACTATTGTACAAGTTCTGAAATAGCATAAGCAATGAAAGGTTTAGAGACTCATATACGTAATCATCAATTCATAGTGACATAGCCACTGGAACCAGTTCGTGTAGCTTTAGCATACATTAAAGTACCATCACTAGCATCTATGTATCCGTAGCCTTCAATATTGTCAGATTTTCGAATATAAATCCATTTGTGTTGTTCTAATTAGAATGTATTTAACTTCAGTAAATCTGCTATAATCATAAATGCAGGAAACACAGACTAATAAAAAATCATAAGTGATACAAAAAGAGCAATCGTTGTTAAGAGATCCGACAACGATGCAATAATCGGAATTGTGAAGTTGTCAGGGTTCAAACCACGGATAAAAGTAATAATTGACGAGGATAATGCAATGAGTAAAACCGGAAGCAGGAGGAACATGTTAGTTGAAATAGCTACTAGAATTGTTCTCATTATTTCAAAAGGAGGTAATACATAAAGAACACAGCCAACTAGGGTAAAGAGTACAAAAATAGTGGTACCAGCAGTAAAAGTGCCTAAAATAAAGGATTTATTTTCTTTATCAAACATTGTAGATATCTTTGGTTTTAGATAACCCAAGTTTAACTTTGTTGTGATAACAGATGCTATGACAGACCCTTCATCACCAACTGTATCTATCAAGGAAGGGTATATTACCAGAATGTGAGGATACTTTGCTATCTGATATCTGAAATTTGACAAAATTCCACCAGTAAAATTGCTTAACACAGCAAGAAATAGCACTAACGGCGTTCCTTCTATTATTGTTTTCTTAAAAGTACTATCATGAATATATCTAAAAGAGTTCAAGAAAAGAATGACGAAAAGAAAGATAAAGGCGAATGATATTGAGGAAAAGACTAGTGGATAAAATGCTAAGAGAAAAATCAGTGAAACATATGTTGCTGAAACAATAATATCATTAACCGTAGACATTATAGGATACACTGCTACATCAGGGT
>JAGSHR010000052.1 GCA_029855985.1 Candidatus Njordarchaeota archaeon | reverse complement strand
GTTTTAGTCCTCGCTAGTTAGGGTTACTAACTGATCGTAGAGCTCTTCGTTTATCTTAGTGAACTCTGTTTCGGGAATTCCATTTTTTGAGACTTTTACTTGTCTGACCGTGTAACCTTTTAGCTCCTCGCTGTACTTGAAGAGATTAATGGTTACGTCTTTGACACTTAGGGTAACTGGTACTATCTTCTTTTTCTTTTCCTCCACGTAGTTAGCTATTACCATCAAGTCTAGGACCTTTATTATCCAGTCACTGTGGGTTGTGATGATAATTACAGTGTCATCGTTTTCACTGACTTTTTTTGCTAAAATATATGTGAGATCGCGTTGAGCGGCGGGATGGAGATGTGCCTCTAACTCCTCTATGAGGTATAATTTTTTGCGACCAAGTTGTCCCACGGTTTTGTCACTTGCGAGAAGTAGGAGGAGTGAGAAGATCTCTTTTGAACCTGAGGACCCCCTGCTTAAGGGGAGAAGCAATCGCCTATCGTTGATTTCAACTTCGAAATATAATGTTTGTGAGTTGGAATCGAAAAAAAGGTTTAAATCGAAGTTTTCTCTTAAGAATCCTTGTAGGTCTTCACTCATTGTTCGAGCTACGTTCTGTGTGTCCAAAGTTAACTTTGTGTAGTTTAACAAGGTTTTTGGTATGATCTCGCTTATGTTGTAGTACAGTTCTGGGTTTTCAATAGGGAGTTTCTTGACGATATCCATTATAAGTGGAACGCTAGACCTGTTATCAATGATGAGAAATGGTAAATGGGGTATTTCTCGATAGAGGAAGCGAGCGTACAATCTCGCTGCAAATGCGATTGCCCTATCGATGTTTTTGGGTTCTATTTTTTCGCCCTCAAATGGAAAAATAATCCTAAATTTTTCGCTAGTTTTTCCCTTGGTTACCTCGACTGCAATGTTGTCTTCGCTCAAATAATAATAACCAACAGAGGGGGAAATCTTGATGGTTAATCTGCCTATGGCCTCCCAGTTGAAACTTATGTTGGCTCTAACTACTCCTTCCCTAGAAATAACTCCTCTAACGAACAATGAATCACTCTTTAAAGTGAACTCAGCTTTGTCCGAACCTAATCTTACCAATTCCCCCAGATCCTCAACGAGAAAAACACTGCGCAACTCTTCAGCGATAAATGAACCTAAAATTTTGGACGTCTTCTTGCTCTCCAAGAGTCTTTCTAGGTTCTCCACTAAAAACCTTGTGACATTTAAGGATTCGTTATTACTGAGAGCCTCTTGAACCTTCTTCACAAGCTCACTTGAAACCAATAGGTAGTGTTTCCTCGCTAAATGTTCAAAATATTTTTTTACCCCGAGGAAAGCACTGTAGATTAATTTTAAACACATGCTTTTACCACTTGAATTTTTTCCAACGAAAACGTTGAAACGTGCCAATTGAAGCTCCGCGGAAGCGATAGGACCAAAATCCTCTACTGTGAACTCTAACATTTAACAACACACCGTACAACAAAGAAACCAATAATAAAAACGATATCAAGCAATTTAAATGTGAAAAGCAAAAGATTTTGCGCAAAGTTGATCGCTTTTAGTTGTCCATGTTAGGCTACGGGGATATTCCCGCTTTCGAAAAGGCGTCTTTAAGGTCTCCTATTAGGTCATTGACGTTTTCGATTCCAACGGAAAGCCTAATCAACCCGTCGGTTATACCGCGACTTTCCCTAATTTTCAACGGTACATGATAGTGCGTGGTTGAGGCTGGGTGGTTAATTAGACTTTCAACGCCCCCCAATGAAACAGCCCTGATAAATATCCTTGTGTTCTCAACGATTTTGACAGCCTTATCGAACTCTCCAACATCAAAAGACACAATGCCACTAAAACCGCTCATTTGACTCTTAGCTAATTCATAGTAAGGTGAAGATCTGAGGAAGGGGTAAAAAACATTTAAGCCTAGTTCCTCTAACCACTCTGCAATCCTTAAAGCATTCTCAAAATGTCTCTGCATCCTCACATGTAGAGTTTTAAGACCCCTTAAAAGTAACCAAGCAGCGAACGGATCCAATGCGGCGCCCAATGTGTAGAGGTTCTGTCTCACTTTTGCCATGTCCTTGAATGTTCCAACAACAATTCCCCCTAGTACGTCACTGTGACCGCCTATGTATTTTGTTGCGCTATGAACAACTATGTCTACCCCGAGTTTCCTTGGTTTTTGGAAGTATGGTGTTGCGAATGTATTATCAACAATGACTTGCGCTCCATAATTGTGAGATATATCAACTATTTTTTTGAGGGGGTAAACTTTCAGGGTTGGGTTAGCAGGTGTCTCCAAGAAAACGAGTTTTACGTGCTCCTTCTCTATTTCCTTTTCCACGCTACTTAAATCTCTGAAGTTTGTGAACCTTACCTTAATCCCGTATCTTGGGAGGAAATTGGAGAAAAACCCGAAGGTCTCCCCGTACAGTGTGTCACTAACTAAAATGCTGTCTCCCTTGTCAACAAGAGCTAAAACGGTTGAGGTTATCGCGGCCATACCTGAGGAAAACGCAACTCCGTCCTCCGCTAATTCTAAATCTGCCAATAATAACTCGAATGCTCTGACCGTTGGATTAGCCCCACGCGAATAAATATATAAGCCCTTTTTGTCGTGGTCAAACAATGATCCTTCACTCATTATTCTTTGAGCGTGTTTCACATTCTTAAATGCGAAATTAACGGTTTGGTATATTGGGTAAGAAACGGGGTAATTTGGCTCTTCTGGTTCTTGATGTCCGTGAATGCAGAGTGTTTCGAAACTCAAGTTCCTGCATTTCCGGTGGATGTCATTTTTCAATATTGTCACACTCATAAAATAATTGGATCTTCAAACAAAGGATTTAATCATTAAGAATAATTAATGTTTCATGACATTTCATATTTGTACTTCAAAATATGTGAATGTGATTGAAATCAAGAATCATGCTAAGCACAAGCTATAAAAAAAGGAAAACGGATAGAGATCACTTTTTATTAGCGTATTCACTCAATTTTCCCGAAAATCGAAAATAAAATATTATTTAAATTATTGTATGAGATACTCTTTGTGCGTTATAGAAAAATCATTGTTTGTATATGGCGAAGCCTGCCATTATTGTTCCAAATATAATTAGTACGGTTCCCGCTGTTGTCATGGCGAATATTCCCGCGAAGAAAAGGATTATCCCGGATGCGTATAGGCTTTTACAGTCGAGTTTTAAGCTTAGGTTTACTAATCCTATGCCGTGTATTATGAAAGCTAACATTGTTATTACGTTTGTTATTTCTGTTATTCCTGTGATGAAAGTTGCTATGAAGTATAGGAATCCTGCTAGGGCGAGAAGTGCTCCGCCAAGGGGCAAGAGGAATTCTCCTACTTTATTGTATAGTGTTACTGCATAAGCTCCTGCCACGATCATTGCGAGCATTACTAGGTACCCTAAGTATCCCGTGTTTACGCCCATTGTTGTTGCGAATAGTTCGCTTCCCTTGAGTGTTGGTGATATGTTGAGGTAACCGTAGAGTAGCGTTAGAATCATTAGGAAACCGTAAATAATGTAGGCTAATCCGATTGATTTGTATTCGGCCATTTTTCTTCACCATTGCTATATGTTTATTGATGTATTTTCAATAATAGTTAGAAACTACCGTACTTATAAATTAAAAACAAATATTGTTTCATTTCTTCGGTGAGTGAATTATTTTAACACATGTCCAAAAAAATTTAATCTGTCTTTTAAAATC
>JAGSHR010000292.1 GCA_029855985.1 Candidatus Njordarchaeota archaeon | reverse complement strand
TATATATAAATAGTGAAATTTTTAAATTCAAAAAATGAGAATATGCAAATAAGAAACTCGCATTCATTAAACAATTAACATTTCAAGAAAAAGTCAAATCAGTCTAAAAAAAATTAAAATAAAAATTGTATTGTATCGTTCTCATTAGTATATGTTGTACTTGCTTTCAATCTTTGATTTACCTATTTTTCCAGTTATCTTTGCTACTGTTGAGAAGTATACTTGGGCCGCGCCAATCCAACTTAGCATAGGCCAATTGTCCAGTGAGGGGTCTCCAAGCATTACTGGGTTTGGGGAGAAACCATTGAATCTCCATTTATCGTAGACTAGCGTTCCATCGTAGTATCCCTTAGGGCTCTTGGTGAATAACAATTCTTTGGTTAATTCATCTAGTTGTTTTACTGGGTTTACTGCGTCTTCGGGTATTTCAACTTTATCAGGGAGATCGTTCATGTTGATTCCGCTCATTTCCTCAATGTAATCGGGTTTTGCCACTAGCGTGTCAGCCCATCTACCCATACCCACTGGGAATGCGATCACACCTTTTGCTACACTTGCTTCAACAACTGCTTTAACCTTTATTTTTCCGTGAGGTGTCTGTATTTCAATTATATCTCCCGTATCAATTCCCATGGTTTTGGCGTCCTCTGGGTGTATTACCGCGAAGTTCTCGGGCATTACTTGTTTTACCCAGTAGTAGAAGAGGCTTCTGTGTTTTGTGAAGAGTGGTGACCCAGGTATTACTATTGTGAACGGGTATTCTGTTTCTGGATATAGGTTTCTAAGAGGTGTACCATGTGTCCATCGGTCATTTGATTTATTGTTGTTTACTGGTGCGTATGTAGCTAACTCGAAGTATCTAGGTCCACCGTAGAATTTTTCTCCCGTTATTGAGTTTCTTGTTTTTGCTAAATCC
Organism: Candidatus Njordarchaeota archaeon; assembly: GCA_029855985.1. Next base: position 4,655 of record JAGSHR010000292.1, on the reverse strand, counting down.
TCGTTCCATAGGAACAATGTTTTCTTGAATGTTTTTCTCTTTGATGGCACGCTTCTCAGCGAAACACCGTTTTCATCGAATGATTCCTCGTAAGATGCGAACACTCCTCCCCGTGCTAACATGTACGCTACAGCTCTCCACTCGTTTTCCGGTAAAATTCCTTTGAATTGCGCAATGGGGTAATTGTTCTCCACGAATTCTACTTCCTCAATTGGAATGTCAGTTGGAATGTATCCCTTACTTTGCGCGTCGAGAGCCGTGTTGGCGTAAATTCTCATAATGTAGTCCCAAAGGTTGTATAGGTTGAATGTTTCTCCATCGTGTGGTCCACCAGCGGTACCAGCAATCCCGTTTTCACCGAATCCCTTTGTTCCAAGTTTCACTGCTAGCTCGATGAATAATTCGAACATCGACGCGTAGCGTTTGTATCCGCTGTTATCCCCTTGAATTGGCGGTATTTCTGTTGTTAATGGCATTATTACCGGTGTTCTCACGGCAGCAGCGTCTACTACTCCTCCACTACTTGCGTATAAGTATTGTACACCTAGGGTTCCTGTTTCTAGGTAAGTTGTGTCTGGAACAATATAGTCAGCATACATGAATGTTTCGTTTATCGTTGTTGTTATTGCTACGAATAATGGGAGCTTTTCTTGATCCTTTAAAACTTCAATGAATTTTGTTCCTCTGTTTGCTGATAACACTGGGTTAGCATAGTAAAGGAAGAGTGCTTTTATTGGGTAGGGGTAACCATCTTTTACTCCAGCAAAGAATTCTGTGTAACTCTCCTCGGGGGTATGCGGGTACCAAGGCCTCTTTGCTGGATAACCGTTCCCTGTTTCCAATTTTTTACTCCAATACTCCAAGTAATCCTCGTATTTCACTTTGTGTCTATCCGCTGTTGGCCCCCAAGCCACTGGTTCGCCGAATCCCTTCTTGTCTAGATTGTATGCTTTCTTATTGTAGTCTAGGTGTCCTGCCCTACCCATTAAACCTCCTTTCCTATGGTAGTTCCCAACTATAATGTCTAATGCCCTGTATGCCCACACATTGTATTCACCGTTGGGGTGCATTGCTGCGCCCCTATGGATGTAAGTAGCAGCTTGTCTTCCCGCGTCTGCGAAGTCCTTTGCCATTTTTTCTATTGTTTCTTTGTCTATTCCGCAGATATTTCCCCATTCTTCTATGGTTTTCTCGAATGCTCTGTCCTTAAGGATCTGTAGTACGGTTTTAACTTGAACTTGTGATCCGTTTATTGTTACCGTGCCTGTGTGGAATAATTCAGCTGTTTCCACCGAATCATAGACCTCGTAGCTTGATCCAGTCCATACAATTGGTTTTCCATCTGTTCCTAGGCCTAGATCTGTGTCCTTCAGATATTCACCTTCTCTTTCGTGACCTTCCTCTGTGATAACTAGCCAAGTTGCATTTGTTGCTACTGGTTCTCCCCTGTTGTTGGCGGCGGTTTCATTTGTGATTTTTAGGAATTCTTCGTTGTACTTGTTGTTTTCGAACATCCATCTCAGTAGGGCCATGGCCAGTGCAGCGTCTGTTCCTGGTTTAATTGGCACCCATATGATGTTGCCGTTTGCTGTTGTTCTGGGTGCTACTGGGTTCACGTAATATACTTTTAGTTCTCCTTTGCTAGCTCTCTCTATCATCACGCCGTGTCCTGTGGCTCCTGGGTGTATTCTTCCCATTTGTGCCCCTGCCATAATTAGGACTTTCGCGCTTACTGAATCTGGGTTTATGTCGGTATATCCTATTGAGAGGTAGTTTCCAGCATAGAAGGCTAACTGACACGACGATGTGTGTCTTAGCCAGTTCTTGGATCCAATTGCGTGTATGAATCTTTCCTGTATATAATCTGCGTGTCCTTGCCCTCTTCCCCTATATACAACGATTTGGTTAGCTTTTGTTCCTAGGTCTGGTCTGTCTGGATCTATTAATATGTCGCTTAGTGTTAGATTGTAGGTTGATAGAATGTTATTCCATTTTGTCTTAAACTGTTGTATTCTGTTGTCTAATTCAGCTTTTGTTGTTATGTTCCCCTCTTTTAAGTCGTTTATTATCGCGTCAACATCATCCTTCATTGGAGATAAAATCTCTGTGTTTGGATCGTTTACTCCCGCATTTTTCAGGACGCCGTAGACGTATAGGTCTTTTAGCGCAGGTGTTCTATGTATAACGTTTCCGTTTTCGTCCTTTATTTCTCCTCCGTTTATGAGCTCATTAATTAATTGCTCCCATGTGATTTCCTCCCATTTACCACTACCTCTTGGACCAACTCTCTTGAGGGGCTTAATTACTCTATAAGGGTCGTAAAGGTAGTGTATCCCATCCACACCTCTTGGACACAGGGTTCCAGAGAACTTTAATCCATCTTTTATTGGAGTGTTGTAGGGTAATTGTTTGTATCTGTTTACCTGTTGTCCCTCTACGTACCTGTTGTATACGTGGTATGGGTTACCCTCAATTCTCTCAACAACTTCTATTTCCCTGCCATTAACCGTTTTCTTAACTACTTTTGCTCTTATTCCGCATCTAACGTTGCACCCCAGGCACGATGAGTGAACTACCCTCACATTCTCAGCACCGTAAAGCTTGTCTGGTGTTACTGTCTTGTACTTCTTTGTGAACATCTTCTCTAATGTGTCCCAGTATCCTGCCATGAATACTCCTGCTGCCGCCAAACCGATTATGCCCTTAATGAATTCCCTTCTCTTTTCTGCCTTTTCTTCACTCATTCTTCATTCACCTCCATGGGGAAGATAGATGTGAGGATTACGTATATGAGAACTGCTAATGCTATTGGTGCAAGCATGTTCAAGAACCAGTTACTGTGAAGCTCTAAGCTCAACGTGGAAATACCTGTTTTAGATACTGTTTGCCCAACAATTATGACGTCCCATTTCACTATGATGACCGCAATGATTCCAAGTAGACTTGATGCCAGGATCAACCAGTTTTTCCCCTCTGCAAGCACTGAGAGTAGAACCGTGAGAACCAGTAAAACAATGCCGTATAGCAGAAGGGAATACACTGTAGTTATAGCGGAATAGTAATCGGAGCCACTATATCGTATATCCCACAATGTTAATTGTAGTCCAACTATGACCAATAGGAAGATACTAAAAATCCCCAGTAATTGACTTAAATCCCTTGATAACTCTTCATCCATTTTGTTCTTGAAATGCAGTGAGTACAAGAAGGCTAGAATGGAAACTGCTAGCACCAAGTTTTCGGCCAAGTTTTGGATGGGTAATAGGTACCATTCCGACCAAATGAAATTACTAGTCTGAGTCACGAAAAGAAGTGCGGGGTAAAACAACCATGGGATCAAGGTTATACCTAGTAATGCTGCTACCACCTTGTTAACCCTGTTAACTCTCTCGTATTTTTCTTCGCTTGCAACTCCAAGTGTTAAGATTTTCCTCAATCCCCTTAACTTTGATTTTCCTTCGATCATTTTATGGATTGGATACGAGAAGTATAGCAAACCGAATACGAGTAGCAATATGACGTTTATTGGCCACAGTATGCCGCCGTAAAACGCTATGAGAGAAAATCCTGGGTTCGTATCTGATGGGAATACGTGTGGGTTAATAAATATCTCAAATGCTCTATATGGTGAAAGCATATCTCCTAGTGGTCCAAGGAGTATCACTAGAAACATTGATGCACCAGCTAGGATGGATAATGGAATGATCTTTTTGAATCTCCCCGTTAAGTAACTGAAGATGCCCAGTAGGAGTACCGTTGCTCCAGCAATTAAAATAGAATATGATACCATTATGGGCTGCCATAAGGTTGATTCATTTATATAGTAATACTCTCCTGGCATTCAGCGAACCCCCTCAGGTAAACCTATATAATACACCATTGGCTTATTACCCGTCTCGGGTCTCAACACACTTGTTTGCTTGCGATCTAGAACCTTTCTTATTTCACTGTTGGGATCATTAAGATCACCAAAGATTCTCGCTCCTGATGGACATGTCTCAACACATGCTGGTAATAGTCCGCTGTCTAATCTGTGACTACAAAAAGTGCACTTGTTAGCGGTTCCAGTGATCGGATCCAAGAAGATCACTCCATATGGACATGCTTTTACACAGGCCCCACAACCAATGCACTTATTTTGATCAATTTCCACGATGCCACCATCTGTTATATTTATTGCACCAACTGGACAAGCTTTAGCACACGAAGGGTTTTCACAGTGGTTACAAAGTTTTGGTACAAACGATGGAACGCCAGATGGTAGCACTGTCTTCTCTACCCATGTTCTAAAGTTCCCAATCGGAACATTGTTTTCTGAGTGGCAAGCAGTGATGCATGCCATGCACCCAAAGCATTTGGATACGTCTATTAGCATCCCATACCGAGTAGTTGTTTCCTGCGCTTTAACCAAGAAAGGGACTTTTTCAATTAGGGGTAGAGTGGCCGCCGTAATCCCTATCTTCAAGAACTCTCTTCTTTTTAGTTTCATTCAAACACCATGTTTATATATTGCATAAAAAATTGTTTTTATGTACATAATCTCTTGAAAATATTTTTATCTTAAGTGTATTTTATATACATTGAAGCTGATGTATAAAAATGTATTTAAATGACCCCTGAGAAAATCTAGGTTTCATGTGGAAAATACTATATAT
>JAGSHR010000200.1 GCA_029855985.1 Candidatus Njordarchaeota archaeon | reverse complement strand
TGTATATATTTTACGGTGATAAATTCTTAATTTTTTTAAAATAAAGTTAAATACAGTTTAAAAAGTCTATTTAAGAGGCTCACTACAATGAATGAAAACGACATAACTATTAGGATTGGGGGAGTAGCTGGGGCTGGAATCTCTGCAACCACAAATATCCTAGCGAGGATTCTAAAAGAACACGGATACAAAATACAAACATACAGAGACATTCCATCTAGAATCAGGGGTGGACACACAAACGAAACAGTTAGAGCATCAGTAAAACCCTGTTTCTCACGATCCGATTATATAGATCTACTCATTGCGATGGACAACGAAACAGTTAGAAAATCAATCAAAGAAATGGCAGATGGAAGTGTTATAATAATTGATGAAGGCGCAATAAGATTCAGCGAAGACGAGCTGCAAGGAAAAAACGTTCATGTATACAGAGTGCCCGCCACAAAACTGGCAAGAACAGAGTTAAAATCTGATTTGTACAAAAACACAATCATCCTCGGCGTGATAACAGAAATGCTGGGTCTCGATGTTTCAATAGTAAAACAGGTAATAGCGAGAATGTATGGTGCTAAAGGAGAAAAAATAGTGGAAAACAACCTAAAAGCGTTAGATATCGGAATAAAATACTTCAAAGAAAACATCAAAAGAAAAGAAGCTTTCAAACTAAGAAAACACGAAACCAAAGAAAAATACATATTGCTCACTGGTAACGATGCTATAGCCCTAGGGGCCCTAGCGGGAGGATGTAGATTCATATCAGGCTACCCTATAACGCCAGCAACTCAAATCCTAGAGAGACTAATAAGGTACCTGCCAGAATTTGGGGGCGTCGCGATCCAAGTGGAAGATGAAATCGCAGCAATAAACGCAGCAATAGGGGCTGCCCTAGCCGGTGCAAGAGCTATGACCGCAACATCGGGCCCAGGCTTCAGCTTAATGACTGAAGGAGTAAGTCTCGCTGGGATGGCTGAGGTCCCAGTAGTCATTGTTAACAGTAATAGGGCGGGACCCAGTACGGGAATGCCCACTAAAACAGAACAATCAGATTTGCTCTTTGCGATTTACCAAGGACACGGAGAGTTCCCTAAGGTGGTCATTGCTCCTTCAACAAATGAAGAAGCATTCTACATGGCGGCAGAAGCCTTTAACATAGCGGAGAAATGCCAGTGTCCTGTTATACTTTTCGTGGATGAGTTTATTAGCCACGGATACCAGACTGCAAAAGTGTTTGATCTAGACAAGATTAACATTGATAGAGGAGATCTCATAGTCGGTGAAGAATTACATAAGATGTACCCCGACACCTACTTAAGATACAAGATCACTGAATCGGGATTATCACCAAGAACCATACCCATGGAGGGAGGAAAACTCTTCATAACAACTGGTTTGGAGCACGATGAATACGGTTTCCCAACTGAAGACGAGGAAATGAGAGTTAAAATGATGGATAAACGATTACGTAAACTTAAAACATTGATGCCAGAATTATTAGAGCGATATGGGCCAGTTATATCCGGAGACAAAGATGCCAAGATCGGTATTATAACATTTGGATCCGTGGCTTGTGCAACAGGAGAGGCAATGGAAGAGTTAAAGAACGATGGAATAAAAGTGAAAATGTTAAGACTTAGGATGGTGTGGCCGTTACCAGAAAAAGAGATTAGAGAATTCGTAGACAGTGTTGAAAAAGTTTTCGTGATCGAAATGAACGCTACGGGGCAACTATTAACACTCCTAAGATTCGTAACAGGGCCATTGGACAAATACATTAGTATTAGAAAGTATGATGGTAGAATGTTTAGACCGAGGGAGATCTACTCTAAGATAAAGGAGGCGTTATAAATGGTATCCGAGAAAGATTTATCCCTAAAAACACCCCAATGGTGCCCGGGGTGCGGGCACTACGGTTTCCTAACCGCGTTAAAAAAAGCTATCGCTGAGTTAAACTGGGATCCCACAAGCATACTTTTAGTATCTGGTATAGGATGTAGCGGGCGAATAAGCTACTACGTAAAAGTTTATGGTTTCCACACACTTCATGGGAGACCAATCCCTGCGGCGCTGGCAGCTAAATTGGTTAACCCAAAACTAAACGTAATCGCGGTTAGTGGTGACGGAGACGCATTCGCATTGGGAATGAGTCACTTCATACACGCAGCTAGGAGAAACCCAGACATAACCTATGTTGTGTTAAACAATATGATATATGGATTAACCACTGGACAAGTTTCACCCACGAGCTTGAAGGGAATGAAAACCAAAACGACACCAAGGGGGAATGTTGAGAGACCCGTTAATGCCATAAAGTTGGCAATGATGGCTGGCGCAACATTTGTGGCTAGAGGCTTCTCCGGTGATATCGCTCAATTAGTCGAATTGACGAAAATGGCTCTTCAACATAAGGGTTTCTCGTATCTAGAAGTTCTTTCTCCCTGTGTAACTTTCAATAGAGTGGCAACATATCAATGGTTTAGAGAACATATAATAAAAGTAGACAAACTCGATGACTATGATCCAACAGATTACCCGAAGGTCATGAGTTTCTTGTCAAGATTAAAAGAAGACGAGTATCCAACTGGGCTAATATACATCAATAAGGAGGAAAAGACTCTTAGAGAGCACATTGTACCAGGTTACGAGACACCTATTCCAGAATTAGACCTTGAAGTTAAAAACTACAGGAAAAGATACGAAGAGTTATTTAGGGAATTTGAGTAAAGCCTTAAATATTTTTTTAAAGACTTTTCTTTATCATACTAACATAAATTTTTCAGTCAATTTTTTGACAACTGTACACTAACTTTTCTGGGATGTTAACAATGACGAAAATATCGATTGTTATTCCAACGTACAACGAAGAGAAACATATCAGGTTTCTATTAGAGAGCATTCAAAAACAAGACTATGAAGGAGAGGTCGAAATAATCATAGCAGACAGTTACAGTAAAGATAGAACGATCGAGATAGCAAAACAATACACTGACAAAATAGTTCTAGTGAAGGAGAGAGGTATTGCCCGGGGAAGAAACGCTGGTTTAAGAGTCGCAACAGGCGATATTGTCCTTTTTGTAGACGCTGATACAATATTATTCCCCAATTGTCTGAGAAAAATCGTTGAACTGATGGAAAAAAACAAGAATGTTGTCGGCGTTTGCCCCGTAATGATGGGGTACGAGGGAAAAACAACACATAAAATAGTTGGACAGTTCGTTAACCTCACAATGGTTCTGCTCGCGAAATTTGGGATATATGCCTTTCACACACTTTGTGTAGCCTATAGAAGAGACGCACTTCTCAAGGTAAAAGGTTTCAATGAAAACATAGAGCCAGGCGAGGACATAGATATCTCTCTTAGGATCTGTAAACTCGGCGAGTGTATCGTGTACCCTAAACCTCTCGCAGCGACATCCCTCAGGAGATTAAAGAAGTTTGGAACATTAGGTTACTTGTCAATGTCCCTTCCAGCTTACTTGGAAGTGTTACTCGCGAATAAACAAGAACATAAGTACATTTATCCACACGTAACGGAGAGTAACAAAGTGAGGAAAACATCGATCGCTTACACTTTAAAAGACACGCTAATCATCATCAAGAATTTAAAGAAAATTTTAAGCAAAAGACAAATTTAGAGATTTCCTTAATAATCTTAACCACCCTTTAAACCTTGATATTTTCACGGTGAATGAACGTGAAACCAAAACTATTCATTGCTAGAAACCTCCCAGGTAAAGCAATTGAAATATTATCCCAATACTTTCAAGTTGATGTATGGAACGGGTTCCCGCCTCCACCGAGGGATGTCTATATCGAGAAAATTAGAGATGTTGATGCATTGGTTTCGCTTCTCAGTGATAGGATAGACAAGGAACTATTAGATGAAGCTAAGAAATTAAGAATCATCGCTCAATACGCTGTTGGGTACGACAATATTGATATAGAGGAATGCACTAGGAGAGGTATCTATGTAACTAATACTCCTGGTGTGTTATCGGAGGCCGTAGCTGAGCTAACAATGGCGCTGATATTGGCAATCACAAAGAGGATTGTTGAGGCAGATGAATTCGTTAGAAGTGGAAAATGGGAAGAATCAAAAACAGCTTGGCACCCAGAATTAATGTTAGGTATAGATTTAAAAGGCAAAAAGTTGGGTATTGTGGGGATGGGATCCATCGGCTATGAAGTTGCAAAAAGAGCGAAAGCGTTTGGGATGGATATCTTATACTATAGTAGAAGCCGAAAACCACACGTGGAGAGAGAGTTAAATACCAAGTTTATGGAATTAAATGAGTTACTCAAGGAAAGTGATATAGTCTCACTACATGTACCATTAACAAAAGAGACATACCACATGATTGGGGAAAAACAACTTAAGATAATGAAACCGACAGCTTACTTGATTAACACATCACGCGGTAAGGTTATTGATGAAAAAGTTTTAATTAAAGCGTTAAGGGAGGGCTGGATAGCGGGAGCAGCCTTGGATGTATTTTATGAAGAACCAACACCCAAGAATAATCCACTCTTAAAACTAAAAAACGTCGTTGTAACACCACACATTGGAAGTGCTGGGAGAGAGACTAGGGAAAGAATGGCGATGCTCGTAGCTGAAAACCTAATTGCTTTCTATAAGGGAGAAATTCCACCGAACCTTGTGAATAAAAAAGTAATAGAAGTGTCAAAACCAGGGTTTTAAGACTAATAGTCTTTTTCCTCATTTTTGAATAGGTCCGTTAGGGATTTTTTTACTAATTGTCTAACTTTACTGTAAAGCTTGGAGTAAGCGGATCGATCCTTTCCTTCCTTAAAGAAATAAACGTAAAATGGTCTATATACTTTCCCCATATCGTATAGTCTTTTGACATAAAAAGAAACTTCGAATATGTCAGCTACCTTGTTCTTATCTATTCTGAGTTTTATTCCTTCTTCCCTCCACTTGTAAGCAGGTGGAGCTTCCTTTAAACCAATTAGTATTTTAATGTCCTCGTTAAGCTCATCGTTTATCTTCTCTTCTAATATGTTTGAGAATTCTTCTATATTTTCCTTGAAGTTGTCTGTTATTTTATCGATTAACTTTGCTCCATCATTTACCCCTAAGTCCAAGAGGCTTAAAAGGTCCTCAAAGTTTCTCCAAATGGGTATGGGGAGGTTATCTTGCTTGAAAAAGCTTGAAGCGAGCCAACATTTCGTTTTCCCTTTTTTGTAAGCCATAGCTATTGCCTTGAGTATTGTGGAGTCATCAGTGTAGTCTCCCCAATCTCTTGACAGATTGTTCCAGAGGAAGATTTTGGCTTCAAGTATGGATTCTTCAATCAACTTCTTTACGACTTTTAAAAGGATAGCGTCATATAAGACATTGATTCTATGCAGGTAAATCCACCGGTACATTTTGTACCTGGAGTCAAGCATGTGCTCTATAGAGTCAAGAGCCCTAATGTGGTAAACAATGTTCAAACCGTGTTCATCCCTATTAATATAGATGTTATTGATTATATTATCGATGTCAATTAACCCATAGGGGACACCAACCCCGTTACTATCTCTTAACAAATTATCTAACCTATCCGCATCGATCTGGCTTGAAATAATAGGCTTCAATAGTTGGATTCCCTTGGCATTCAGGTAACCCTTGTGTTCACTGGAATTAATTTTAGTTAGAAGCACTCCCACATCCAGTGGGTTAATCCCGTTTGATTCTATTAGTTCTCTAATTTCAGTTTTTCCCGTAATAATCTTGTATGAATAGTACTCGTGGACAGCGTCTATTCCAAGTTTTTCCATCTCTTGAAGGGCGCTTTTTTCAGTTTTCTGTAAGGTTTCGTGCATTATCGGTTCTATGCTATGGGAAAACGGACCATGTCCTATATCGTGTAACAAGCCTGTTAATCGGAGTATTTCAAGGACCTCACTCGGTTTGTATTCGGTTGATATTTCATCTTCCCATGCTTCCTTTTTCTTTGTCAGACGAATGTATCTCTGAAGCGTTATTCTTCCCATCTGGTATGCCAGAAACATTACTCCTAAGCTGTGCGTAAAACGTGTTGTTGTGTGAGATGGGTAGATCCTGTAAGCAAAAGCTGAGTTTTTTATGTATCTCAAGCGATCCATGTGCATTGTATTGATAATATCACTTTCAAGTTTAGTGAACAAGATTAAACCGTGAATAGAGTCCCTGATCCCGCCAAAAAATCGTAGATCCATTGCCAATTTCGAAACCCATAACTATTGTTTTAGAGCTCTACCCTCCATGGGTACCATAGTCTCTCTTACTGCAATTATCCCCTTGAGTCTCCTGATCTCCCTAATGATCTCCGAGATTTTAGAGGACTCCCCAAGACACGTTAGAGAGTCAACACAAAACCCCTCAACATGCATGTGGTTAAAGTTAATGATGAGCTTTCTATTCTCGTGGAGAATTTTTAGCATCAGTTCACTTGTGCCCTTATGGGAGGCATCAGAAAGAACTAAAATTGTGGCTAGAACATGTCCATTGCGTTTTAATTCTTCTTGTGTAAAGTAAGTCTTTAGCGCATCCCTTATAACTTCAGATCGACTCATGAACCCAGAGGACTCCTTGTACTCATCAATCTTCTTTATGAGCATGTCTGGTAGGGAAACAGTGATAATCGCCATATTGCCTCACCTATAATGAAAAACATAATATCGTCATAAAAAACTGTACCTACTAACGTTGCAAAAGAATAAACTTAAACAAAACGAATTAATTTATTTGTGAATATATAACCCCTAAAGTGTCAGAATAAACAATAGCAATGGGGGAATTTTCTTGGGAGAAGAGGAGTACAGCGTCGTTGACATTCTAATGAAGTTAATAGAATTTAAAACAGTTGCACTAAAGGAAGATGAAGTAGAAACCGCGCCACAAGAATGGCTTGAAGACTATGAGCGTTTCCCGTTTTGGTTAAAAGATTTCCTAGAAAGTTACGGTGTAAACGTTGAAATACTAAAAAAAGGACGAGTGAACAACGTAGTCGCGAAAATAAAATTTAGCAACGAGAAAAAAACTTTTGCTTTCAATGGACACTGGGATGTTGTCCCCCCGGGAGAAGGATGGACTATCACGGAACCCTTCAAGCCAAGAATCTACAACGGAAGAATCTATGGGCGAGGAGCATGCGATATGAAGGGAGGCCTTGCAGCAATGATAAAAGCAGTGATCGATTTTGCTACCAATAGAGAAGAGGATCTCAACGGAACACTATACTTACTGGCAGTTGGTGACGAAGAAATAGGAGGCTTCAACGGGACAGGATACGTTATAGAACGATTATCATCAAGGGGCATAAAATTTAATTATGCCATTGTCGGTGAACCAACAAGTCTAAACATTAGAATCGGAAGAAGAGGAATAATCAGAATAAAACTAAGAGTCAAGGGTTCTCAGTGTCACTCAGCAAGATCAAATGAATGTGAAAACGCTATATTTAACCTCTGCAAGATAATTCAAAAGATCAGCACAATAAGAATAAAAGAAGAGAGAGATCCAGCATTTCCGCCAACAAGTATAAACCCAACAATGGTAAATTCTGGGGTAGCTCCCAACATTATACCTGGCGAGGGCGAAATATTAATTGATGTAAGAAATACACCATATGTATCCCTAGAAGACATAATGAGTGCGCTAGAGAGCAAGTTAGTAGACTTAAAAGAAAAATATGAGATAGAGAAAGTGGATATTTTAGCTAAGCCATTTAAAACAGATATCAACTCCGAGTTAGTGAGAGCTCTCGTTAAGGTTATTGAAAACGTGACGGGTAGAAAACCAAGAATGGACGCCTATGGGGGATCGTCAGACGCAAAGTTCTTCGCTGATATGGGTGTACAAGTTGCAGAGGTTGGGGTGGATGATAAAACACTTCACCATGCTAATGAATGGGCTTCAATTGATACCTTGAAAAAACTAGTTAATGTGTATAGGGGGGCCGTTAGGAAGCTTTTAACCTAAAACAAGAACTACCATTATGTCGTTAAGGTTTGTACCTGTAAATCCCGTAATGATGGCATCATTTAACAGCTTGAAAAAGGTATAGGAATCATTTCTCTCTAGATATTTTTTAGGTTGCAACCCGAGTTCCACGCTTCTCTCATAGCTTTCTCCATCCGCTATCGCACCTGCAGCCTCACTGTTCCCATCCACTCCATCCGTTCCAACACTTAATATTGCGACACCGTGGAGTCCCGAAATGTTCTCTAAGGAGCTTAAAACAACCTCTTGGTTTCTACCACCAAAACCATTCCCTTTGACGGTCACCGTTGTTTCCCCTCCGAATATCAACGCTAGAGGTTTTTTGCTAATTGGAATGAACAAATGCTGATCTCTTGCGATTCTAGAAATAAATTCTCCAACAATTCTAGCTTCGCCCTCAAGGTTTGCAGATAAAATATAAGCGTTTATATCTCTCTTTTCAAAGGCTTCCTTGAGCAACCTTGTAGCAGTGAAATTATTGGCGATAATAGCCCACTTCACTTTGTTTTGATCAATTTCATCCGCTTTAATTGTTTCGGGGAGTTGTCCTTGCAGCCCCATGGTTAGGATCTGTTTTATCTTCACTGGTGCACTTTCCCAAATTCCGTATTTCTTTAAAATTTCTACTGCGTCGTGGTAAGTAGAGTCATCAGGGACAGTTGGTCCAGAACCAATGGTGTCAATCTTGTCTTCCTTTACATCAGACATGGCGATAGTTAGAATTGTCGCCGGGTTGAAAACCCTTACCAATTTTCCCCCTTTTACCTTGGAGAGATGCTTTCTAACTATGTTTAATTCTCTAATGTCCATCCCTGTTTTCATTGCTACTTTGATGAACTGATTATATTCCTCAAGGCTCAAGTTTTCAATTGGTATTTCTAACAGAGAAGAAGCCCCACCAGATAACAAGAAAATGATTAAAGTTTGCTCATCGCATTTTTCTTTGTATGAGAGCAAATGCTGGCTGGAAGTAAGAGTTTTATGGGATGGGATTGGGTGAGTTCCATCTAGAACATTAACCTTCACAGGTTTGGCTTTAACTTCTAGATTATCGGGTTTTATAATTGCGCCACCCGTTACCTTGTCGCCAAGTATATTCTCTAAACCGATAGCCATTTTGACGGGAAGCTTTACCTGCACCAAGTAGAAATATCTTACTAAACTTTGATAGATCGAGTACTATTTTTCGGTAAATACCCTCCACGATTAATCTTTCATTTTTGACTTTCACTTTTTCTTGAATGAGTTTTTCAGGATCAATTCCTTCGAAGGTTTCTTCTAGGCTATCTAAGAGTATGCTTCGTGCCTTTCTATTTAGTTCATTTCTCGGGTTTATTAATAATTGTTTTTTGTTTTTGATGATTGACATTTCGAGCAGTCCTCATGGTAGTGATAGGTACTGTTTAAAGTTATTCATGATGATCTCTTCGAGTTTGTTTATCTCGATGTTTTTTGTTTCTGAGATGTATTCGAGGGTTTTGGGTATCATTCTTGGATTGAGGATTCTGCCTTTGTAATTGTATGGACCGTCACTTTCTGTTATTATTATCGAGAGTGGCGCGGCTTTGAGAACTGCACCGTGTTTTTTCTGGAATGTCACACTGGGGTTAATAGTGATAAAGTATCCATTATCTTCTATTTTGGGTAATAGCGTTGTGGGTCCCGAATACCAGTGGAAGATAGCTTTTTTCACTCCCATTGATGATACTATATCGAGTGTTTCCTTCCAAGCATCTAACGCATGTATATTCAAGGGTTTCTTGGTTTTGAGAGACGCCTCAACAAACCTGTAAAATACTTCTTTTTGAACGTTAAAGTTTTCGGTGTTAAATCTTTTATCAAGACCAATCTCGCCAAAACAATATGCGTTATTGGCATACTTTAAGATTTCCTCTACTTCATTCAATACATCTTCACCTTTAGCCTCCCATGGATGTAAACCGATACAGGGATATATTCTATCACTGATTTTCCTCAACCCTAACGTTCTGAGAGAAGAGGATAAATTTTCAGCCACAGCTACTATATAAATGTCTAATTCAGTGATAATGCTTCTAATTTCATCATCACTAAAACCATGTAAGTGCGAGTGGGCGTCCACAATCTGCATATTCATCACCTAGAAGTCATGTTAGTGATTCATATATTTTTATAACTTTCTCCGCGGCATCAGTGGCATTTCTACCAAAAACATAAGTAACTGGTTCTATGCCGTGCCCCCCCTTATCAATTAAAATATCGGGAATTTCGCCAAGATGCTCTATGAATTCCTCAAGCGATTTCAGATTAGTTTTTTCCCTTTCAAATATAGTGTATATTAGCTTTGTTTTTTCTATCGCTTTCAGGATTTCATCATTAAATTTGATACATATTAGGCCCCTAATCTCGGGTTTCTTTTTGTTAACCCTAATAAGTATCTCTGCTAAGTGCTGTGATGCATTAAACTCTGGGCGTGTTACCGCTAATATTTTTCCCTTAACAGTTGTTAGACGCCCTGGAAAACCCGCTACATCACCAATATTCTTTGGGTTATTGATTGCCATAACAATGTTTGTCCGAACTTCTGGTATCAATAAATCAAAATTTTGAATGCTCCTAAGCATACTATACGCTTGCATCAAATTAGATATTACCTCTTGTCTTTCATCTGTCACGCCGACAACTTGTTGAAATATATTTGTACAAGCTTGACAATTTAACAATTCTGGAACATTCATTCTGTGTATCTTGCATATCTCTCCATCTATCCTGTGGATCATACAGTTTCTGCAAAGAAGTTCTATAAAGGCTTCTGGGGTATCTTCCCCCCTAACAATCATATCAGTGGCTTCTCTAGCAACTCTCTCCGCAAACTCTTCTGAAATACCCGTTATCTCCTTCAATATTTTCTTATACTTAGAAACGGATGGTAGCGAAATCATGAGTTTTTTAGCCACATCAACTGGTTTCCAATTATATTCCTCAATTAAATTACGGATAATTCTTGCTCTCACCTGCGGTAAATAAGTTTTAACGACATACTCGCAAGGGGGCCTCATTATTCTAACACCGAGAGAAAAGCCTAAAGGTAACACTGAGGATAAAATCTGGCTATTTAATATATAGATAATATGTTCCTTTTTATAATAAATGGTTAAATAAAAGAATAAACACTTTTAAGGGGCGTTAAAACTTGAAGAATGGCATTCCAATGCTAACAACAAATTTTCTTTTAAGTGAACCCTCAAGTTTAAACTTACCCAAACTAATGGCCGAGGAGTTAGAAAAACTCGGTGTGAAAGGGTTTGCCTACCTAGAATTTGATATAACTTTAGGCCCAAAGTTAAAATATTACTATTATGGTGGCCGCGCCTCATTCATACCTAAACTGGTGAACAACCCCGCTTTATCTGTTGAGTTAAGCATAATTGGAAAGTACGCTAAAGAAATCGTAACAGACAATGGCGAAAGGTTAATGATATACAAGATTAGTGAGAGGGAGAGTGACGGCCGAGTTTATCCCCACTTCTTAATTCTTGAGCTTAAAGGAAATAAGAAGAAGCATGTGAGAAAACTTGTTGAAACTGTGATTCAGAAAACTAATGGGAAGATTAAAAATGTTAATGTTTTGAAAAAAGCCTTGATCAGTTCTTTATGAGTGGTTAACTCTTTTTATCTCTACATTCACTTCTCTATTGTTGATTTCTACTATTGAATAATAGCCTCGCTCAGCAGGTCCGGGGTTTGCGATTACTGTTTCACCGATTTTGTCTATTCCACTTGCCTCATGGATATGCCCTGTTAAAACTAGAATGGGTGAGTTCTCTTCTATAAATTTTCTTATAGCCCTGCTGCCAACGTGCCTACCAATGTATATTCTATCTAATTTTGTTCTATAAGGTGGAACATGGGAAACCAAGATCAAGTTATCGGTTCCCTTGAACCTATTGAGTTTTTCGTGGATTTCCTCTTCGGCGAACTCTATTGGAGTATCAAAGGGTGTAAAATTTGAGCCTCCGAAGCCCAAAAAGTTATAGTTTTCATATTTATAGATTGTTTCATGGATGTTAACTATTCCATCTTTGCCATTCCATTCTAGCGCTTTGGGATCATCGCAGTTTCCTGGTATAAGTAAAACTAAGACCCCTATTAAGTCGTGGGCCCTTTGGGCTATTTCTTGGAATTCTTCTAATGGGCCGAAATCCGTTAAGTCTCCTCCAAGCACCAATAGATCTATTTGATGGTTTAGTAGTTCTTTCGCAATTGCTTCTAGAGTTTGTTTCCTTGAGTGTATATCGGATATAAAGCCGATTTTCATCTGGAACCACCTAATAAAAAATAAATATATATACATTTTTAAGATTAGGAATTAGAGACAAAGTGCTTTAGGCTTATATGAGATCAACAGTTGCAACGGAGAGTATGTTGTTAAATTTTTTATCCTAACTTTAAATCTTTTTAAATCTAGACTGCGGGTTTTGTATTTTGGTTCTAAAGGTCTTTGGGATGTTTAACATTGTGTTCAAGAGAGGTATTCTAGTCCACTCACTCATTGTTATCTCCTTATCAGTTATTTTGATTACCAGTTTCTTGCTTGAAGGTGAGTATTTAGCTACTGCGATTTTAAACAATAACATTGACAGAGCTAGAGTGGACATGGATTTGGAGGTTCAAAAGTGCTGTTGGTTAGGCTACGAGAACCTATCTAGGAACCTCTTATCTAACACGTTTCTCAGTAATCTCCAATTAATCCAATTCAAATCAACAAGGGAAATCATCATAAGAACCCCGGACACTTATTTTTACCCAACGGAAAACTCAACGGGCCAAATTAGTGTTTTTGGTTATGATAAATTACACGTCTGGTTTGGGAATATATCAATTATTGAAGGTCGCCTTCCTAAGGCCCCAGATGAAGTAGCCATTGATCTCTCATTAAAAAACATATTGAATTTATCTGTTGGAGTGAACGTTAACATTTCTAATCCATCATCCAGCTTAACGAAGGTTTTTAGAGTAGTAGGTGTGTTCAAGGCATCAGGGTCCTTATGGAATTATATATATTCTAAACCGATGATAGATTCACCGATTCCATTTAGAATACAAAATGCGACTATTGGCGCGCTACTCTTCAACATTAGCAGTCTCATCTCTTGGGATTACATGGGAGTGATAACGCCGACGACAACTCACTATTTAATAAAAATCAAAAAATCATATTACGTGAATCCATGGGATACCAAACTAATGTTAAGCAGAGTAAAAAACGTTGAAAACATTGTTCTTGATATTGCAAAGGAAATATCGGGGACAAATCAAGTGTATATCAAGAATTACCTTGAAGAGATCATAAATGATTATTCTAGGTGGCCAACAATCTTTAGGTACCAGTTGCTATATATGATACTACCTGGTCTTCTCGCAAGTAGCTTAGCCGCCATTGTTGTTGGTTGGATATACATTTACAAGAGAAAGAAGGAGATAGCTATCCTCAAAGCTAGGGGGTATAGTAACGGAAAGCTACTTAAATTGACTGTATTCGAATTCGCGTTAGTAGCGTTTCTTTCTACAATAATAAGTATTGTTTCCTCTGTTCTATTAGCTTACTTAGTCGCCATCTATGGTTTTCCACAATATTCTTCCCGATATGATCCATGGTCAATAATTGTAAATTCACTGCAAAACTATGTTTTAGCTAACTTGTTTTTAGCTTTCTTTATATCATTCTTAGAAGTTTTTCCACCAACCCTTAAAGCGCTGAAAATAAACATATTGGAGGGGATCTCTCCACACTCACACGTTATCGAAACGGAGAAGCCATCCCAAAACAGTTATATTTTCTTTGCGATAGGTGTTCTTTCTTGGATTGAGATATTATCGAACTTAAGTATCTACAAATTCATTAATAGTAACCTACTCAGTTCTCAATCTGTTCTAATACAAGTAACTGGAATTGTTTTTCTTATATTTGATGTTATAATAATCACTGCAGGACCTTTTAGCTTCGTTTACGGGTTAGCAGGATTGATTGGTTTAAACATAAGGAGATTTGAGGTAATTTTCAAGAAGTTGGCGGGCATATTTGTTGGAGACAAGGTTGATCTTTCAATATCACACTTTAGAACAAAGCCAGCAAGGTTTATAAGAATGCTCTTCATTTTAATGATATTGTCGGGTTTCATAGTGGAAGCAGAATTAAATGCATCAAGCTTAGATCACAGTATGGCCTCTGATCTGAGATTAATTCTGGGAGCCGATTACAACGTAAAAATAACTGGTTTCGTTTCGAGGACGCCTCTAACTTTAAGTACGGTCGATAAGCTAAATGGGATGGTTCAACAAATTAAGAGTTCTATACCAAACTCTACAGTGGCGTCAATCTACATAGAGTGGACAAATCCAACATTGGGCATAGGTAAGAGACTACCTTACATTGTGCTTGTTGGGGTAGATGAAGACTACTTTAAAGTCACAAGTTTTAAAGAAGATTATTTAGAAGGCACTTCGCTAAATAAAGCAAAATCACTTATATTTGACATTGGAGATGGTGGGCTGATTAGCATTAGCGCCAAAGATTATGGGGTAAACATCGGAGATAATATAACACTTAGTTCCACGAGATTGTTTTCCGCACCCAAGCTCAACTTCAAAATATGCGGGTACATTAAAGCACTACCAGGCCTAATTAACCGTGTTGACGCGCTATACCAAGGGGATTATCTCTATTTACTAGTTAATAAAGCAAAGTTCTGGGAGTTACTCAAGATTCCATCCGTGATATTAATAAATGCTAAAACCACCGATCAAGACCTTGTTCTCGAAAGACTCTCAAAAATAATTGCTAACGCGGGGTTATACGCTGATGTCTATATTTACTCCAATGTTTACCAGCAGTTAAAAGAGAGATCGTTAATTGGGATAATAATCTCCTTGTATCACGCCGAAAGTTTAATTTTCCTCTTATTAGCTCTATTTATAACATTCATGATCAATGAAATCGAAACTAATGAGAGAAGAAAAGAATACGCTTTCCTCATAGCGAGAGGCTATGATAAGAAAACATTGATTAGAATGTATGCTACAGAGTTTCTTTTCATAATTCTCATAGCGATTTTGTTTGGTTTGCTCGCGGCAGTAAACTTCACTTTATCACTTGTGGCTTATTCCCAGTTTTTGGGGGAAACCCAGCAACTCTACGTTGTTACGGAAAGATTATACTTTAACCTTTATGTTTGGGGAATAACGCTGTTCTTTTTCGCGATAGGCATACTAATAGCTATTTATACTGTTAGGAAATCACTAAGAATCAAAATAACAAAGGAATTAAGGACACCGCTTTAGAAAGATCAATACGAAAATTTTCCAATTTCTTCCTCTATTTTATCTAGTTCGCTTTTAAGTCTTTGATACCGTGAAACTAACTCATCCAAAGTTATGAGACCTGTTTTAAAATCCGATTCTAATTTTTCAATTTCATTCAGAATCTTGTTTCTTTTATCAATGAGGGTGTCAATTCTTCTGTGGGAATTCAGATTCATCAACTCTACGAGTCTTTTCTCAGCTGGAGTAACAGTATCTATAATCCTGCCATCACGCATAATACTTATCCTATCCGCATACGGTGCGATGGCAACATCATGGGTAACTATAACTATTGTTTTCCCTAGCTCCCTGTTCAATTTCTTAAATAGTTCCACAATCCTCTTGCTAGTGGACAGGTCAAGTTCCCCTGTAGGCTCATCAGCTAAAATTAGAGGGGGGTCATTTGCCAATGCTGTCGCAATAGCCACTCTCTGCTGCTCGCCTCCAGATAAATGGTGGGGTAGAGCTTCCTCTTTTCCTTTTAAACCCACGAGTTCCAAGAGATATTTGGCTCGCCTTTTCTTCTCTTCACGTGACATATTGGTTAGGTGCATGGGGACCATAACGTTTTCCAGTGCTGTTAAGTAGGGAATTAAATTGAAAAACTGGAAGACGAAACCAACGCTTTTTGATCGATACTCTAAGAGCATTTTCTCGTCAAATAATGTGATGTCAACGTTGTTTACAAGAACCTTGCCGGCGTCAGGCTTATCAAGACCCCCAATTATGTTGAGTAAAGTTGTTTTCCCACTACCTGATGGACCAGCGATTATTCTGAATTCACCGCTCCTTATGGTTAGTGATAAATCGCTGAGAGCAGTGACTCTAAAACTTCCAGATTTGTATATTTTAACGACTCTATCAACCATAACTGTGGCCATTCACAACCCCTTCATTAAACACACCTCATCATTAAAGAGCTAGATAAGCTCTTTAACGATTTCAACTAACTTAGGTAGTATTTCACCGGCTTTGCCTATCAGGGAAACATTGGCAATATTGGTAACCGCGGATGGTTCGTAGTTAACTTCAATTATTATTCCCCCATTATCCCTGACAATATAGGGAATTATGGCAGCGGGCATAACAACCCCAGAAGTGCCCACAACTAATACCAGATCCGCTTTAGAAGCTTCGTCAAATGCAAGAGCTAACTCATGTTCGGGAAGTTTTTCGCCGAACAGGACAATATCAGGTCGCATGTATTCCCCGCATCTTGGACATTTAGGGAAGAAATCCGTTGAGATTGATTCTATCTTTTCCTTGTAACCGCAGTTGTCGCACCTCATTACATCGTAATTTCCATGAATCTTTATGACCCTCTTTGAACCTGCTCTCTCATGTAGATCATCAATATTCTGTGTTATAATTGACTTGAGTAGACCTAAGTTCTCAAGTTGCCTCAGTGCAATGTGTGCGGGATTTGGTTGGGACCTTTTTATAAGATTGAAGATTTCCACGTATAGTTGCCAAACTTTCTCGGGGTGTTTCTCCAGTGCTTTCACTGTCGCATATTCATTTGGATCGTATTTTTCCCACAGTCCCCCCTTCCCCCTAAATGTGGGGATCCCGCTTTCAGCGGATATTCCCGCGCCAGTGAATGCTATTGCGTATTCTGCATTAGCTATGTATTTTGCAGCTTTTTCTAGATCCAACATGAACCACCATGAACCTTATAATCAAGGTATTAACAGAACTAAAAGTAATAAATTTTTAACACTAATACAAATTGTCCGAAAAAAGATAGAGGGTGACACAGTATTATTCACTTTAATCCTATTTGAGGTGTTATTCTTGAAAATAATATATGCTGTTAGTCCTATTGGTTTAGGTCATGCTTCTAGGAGCGTTGCTATAGCTTCAAGACTATCCAAAATGGGTGTGGACATCAAATTTTTTACCGGTGAAAGTGCAGTAGGCTTCTTAAAATCGTATGGCTTTGAGGTTGAGGCATTCCATGAAAAAGTTCCATTGTTTAAAGTTAATGATAAAGGGGAATTCCATGGCATCACGAGATGGATGATTAATTATGTACGTTTTTATAAGAGGACCAAAAAGAAAGTATTCTCAAGGCTACCAAAAGAAAACTTTGATGCCATCATCTCCGATGAAGATTTTGCATTTGGAGTATACGCAATAGAAATGGGGATAAAACTAGCATTCGTGACAGATCTCATTCAAACAAATTTTGCAAAAAATTGGATTGCTAGAAAAATTGAAAATAGGACGAACGCTTGGTTCAAGCAATTCTATGAGCGATGTCCACTCACAATAGTACCAGAAGATGAGGGACCCATAATTGGAAACATGAAATACGTAGGACCAATCGTTAGGGACCTAGAAAAGTCCAGAGAGGAGTTACTTAGTGAACTAGGGATTAATAGCCCATACATACTTGTCTCAACAGGTGGCAGCCCTCTAGGACCATTTCTTTTCAGGGAAGTTCTCAAAGTCTTTACAAAAGGCGAGTTAAAAGAAAGCGATTTTGAGTTAATATTCGTTGGAAAGGGCGCTACTGAGTTTAAAAAGTATGGTGTTATCACCTATGAGGTTTATCGTGACATGCAGGATTTGGTGGCTAACAGTGAACTCGTGATTACCACGGCAGGTAAATCGACAATTGATGAGTGCAGAGTTTATGGTATCAGATGCATCGCCATCCCAATTAAGAATCACTATGAGCAAGAGAGAAATGCTATGAGACTTGGTTACAGGTATGAGGACCTCTTCAAGTTAGGTGAATTAATTACTGTGAAATTATCCGAGAAAAAACCGGAACCCGTTGAGAACAGGGTGGATGAAGCGGTTAGATTGATTATTGATCACTTGAACAATTAGGTTCCATGGAAATCTATTTATTGCCTTTAATCTATTAGTATTCTTGAAAAATATTATTGAAATGATTATTTCCCAGATGATTTGTTGGAGTGTGGTTAAAATATACGTGGAGGAAATTGAGAAACCTAGGGAAACAGAGGAACTAGAGAAAAAAGAGAAAGAGGAAAACAAGATTTGGGTCAAGATAGTGCTAGCAGGTGACTCTAAGGTAGGAAAAACAACGTTAGCGCAAGCTATGATTGGTAAGAGAGTGCGCGATCCAGAGATGACACTTGGCGTAGATTTCGTGGTCAAAAGATTAGAAAATACAACGATTTACATTTCAATCTTTGATCTAGGGGGACATAAGAGATTCGAGAAATTCCGAGACTTGTATTATGCGGGCGCAATGGCAATAGGACTCGTTTTTGATTTAAACAACCCAGAATCCCTGAAGGATATAAT
>JAGSHR010000053.1 GCA_029855985.1 Candidatus Njordarchaeota archaeon | reverse complement strand
GTATAACCCCAAGCCTAGCACTAGAAACAAAAACCAAGCCAGAACCAACAAGCAACAAAACAAGAAAAACGCCAAGAAAACGCCTCAGGCTCACCACCCCAAGGCAAAACAAAAAATTAAACAAAAGTAATTCAAAATAATACTTCAAATGATTTATAAAACTTTCCAATAAAAAAGTTAAATTTGGTTTGGTTAATTGTTTTGTTTATTTTCTTTTTCTTATTGTTAGCAGTATTGCTGCTAGTATTACGATGAGTAGGATTAGTATTGACAAGTATTGTAGTTGGCTTGTTTGGCCTTGGTTTTCTTCTATGATTACTGTGAATTTCACTTTTGCGATGTTTTCGTTTCCCGCGTTGTCTATTACTTTTACATAAACTGTGTGTGTTCCGTTGGTCAATTGTGTGAATGTGTATGAGTTGTTGGTGCCTACATCAATCCAGTAACCTGAGTCTATCTTGATAAAGCTTTTCTTTACGCCTGAGACGGTGTCACTAGCTGTCCAACTGATTGTTATTTCTGATGTGTGTATTATGGAGTTGTTTTCTGGTGAGTTAATCACTATTTCTGGAGCCTTTGTGTCGACGAGGAATCTAATTGTTTGTGTGTTGGAGTTTCCTGCTTTATCATAAGCTTTGATATAAACGAGGTGTTCACCGTCTGTTAAGTAATTGAAACTGTAAATTGTTGTTAAGCTTACGTTTACCCACATTAGATTGTCTAGTTTGACCATGTAGTATTTTAGTCCGGAAACTGAGTCGCTGGCCGCCCAACTCAAGGTTAGTTTATTTGTGTTTAACAGTGTGTTATTATTTAAGCTGACCCATTGGAACTCTGGGGGTGTTGTGTCGACTGTGAATCTCACGTGAGTAAAAGCGGAGTTTCCTGCTCTATCGTATACTTTAACGTAGAGAGTGTGTTCTCCTTCTGTGAGGTTTTTTAATGGGTAAACCGAGAATAATCCGATATTGATCCATTCTCCATTGTCTATCTTTATGTAGGATGCATTTAACCCTCCGCCGTCTTGCATGTTCCACGTTGCGAAGAAGCTTGATCTATTGATGAGGCTTCCGTTTTTTGGGTATACCATTTCTAAGAGTGGTTTTTGTTTATCCACGACAGCAAGTATGTATGTTCTATTTACCAAGCCGTGTTCATCTATTGCTTCAATGAATACATAGTAGAGGCCGTTATCTAAATCGTTTGTAGGTATTGTTATGTTCCACTCTGTCGTTCCATTCGCTAATTTATAGTTACTCCAAACATTTTCTATTTTGTAGTAAACGCAACACACCTCGTCATCCTGGTCAATAACTCTCCCTTTAATGAAGATTGTGTCGTTAAAGTAACCTGTTCCCTTCGGTTGTTCAATGATGATTTTGGGTGTTATGCCAATGTATATTGATAAAGTTTTATTCAAACCGCTATAGGCAAACCATGGGTTGGATTGGAACTCAATAGTTATGTTACCTCCCACATACTCTTCCGTCAGGTTCAAAGTGAAATTGAAGTATCCCATATTGTCAGTAATTATCCTTAATAAGCGTGATTGGTTCACTATTAAAACGTTCAAGACAGAGTAATTTAACGTGTAAGCGGATAGGCAAGAGGCAGCGGATAGTTCCCCTTCCACCAATATTGAATCTTGGTAGCTAACCACGTTGCCAATGTTTAAACCAAGACGTTCTTTTCTCATTGAAAGGGCAAATCTCCCTATCTCGTATGATAGTGTGGCGTTGTTGAATTCAGCTATGATTTTAACATCTATTGGACGATCACAAAAGGTCACGTTACCCAAGTTTATCTTTGTTAAGTTGCCAACTGTGTTGATTGACGTAGCGATATGCCAATCATCCCAATCGACACTATATCTCCAGTAAACTTGGACGGATAAGGGTTCCCTGTTGAACTCTACGTTGAACCTATATTCTTCGGTGGGATCATAGTAGTTTGATGAGTTGATTGAAGTTATTCCGGGTAGTAGTACGGTGCTGCCGTTGTAATTGAACTTGAGTACCATTTTTGTTGTATTCCAAAGTTCAGTATAGTATGTTACGTTTATTTTCAAGGTGTAGTTGCCATTTTCTAAGTTATCTAATATCAGGGTTCTTCTGTATTCTCCATTGTAACTTGAAACAACTGTACTTGACGAATTCAATAATGTGACATTCATGAAGGCTTCTTTGAATGTTCCAACAACTGAGTCTGTGATTGAGGAAGCCCCTATATCAAACATATACAAACTATTGAGAGAACCATAAAACTTTCCAGGTATATGTGTCTTTGACCCAAACATAAATGTTTGATTTTTGTTTGGAATAGAATCCTCCAAGGTGTAATAAATAATGCCGGGTTCACCAGCATAAATTCCTGAAAATTCAATGGGTTTAACTATGTAGGTGTATGAGAGCTTCCAATTACCCGTGCTCCAGAAATGGAAAACTCTTTTTTCGCTCGGATGGGTGTAAATCCACGCTGCCATTAAGATAAGGTAAACTGGCGGTTTCCAAAACCAATAAGCATAGACATCATAGCCATCATTACTCGGTGTTAATTCAACAGGGGTATCATGTAGAATATTATATGTTGCATTAAATTTTGGTTCTATGATATCACTAATGTCAGCGATTTCCCCGTATACTCCGGCAAAATACATTGTTCTGTATTTATCGCGAATTGTTGTGAATTGGACAGAGTATGTTACATTTTTATTCACCTCGCTGACATAGAATACCCTATCCCCCACGAAATAATTGTAACCAGAAAAACTGATACTCTTATAGAACTTGTATGTTCCATTGTAGTAGCTTATTGTGAAATCTATATCAATACCAATAAATTCTTCACTACCGCCAGGCGCTTTGATAATTTTCCTTACGCCATCACTCACATTAAGATTCACGGTTACTTTTGGTGCGCTAATCGTGATATTTCTTTCAACGTAGAAAGCGTAATCACTATAACTATTGTCTTCTTTATTAACGATGATTCCTATTGCGAATACCGTATAGTTGTTTCCCATCACTACATCGATTTCTCCATAATCTTTTCCGTTTGTTGTTAAGGTATCAAAATCACGCTCGTTAACAAACCCTTTCTCGTATACTCCATAAATTAGAAAGTTCTCTACTATGTTTTCACTTGGGTTTAACAGATTTTCCCCGTTGACCCCAAATATTCCAACTTGTAATATGCTCATCTTGTAAAACGCAAAGATAACTCTATATGTAGTGGTATTATTCACAGTCAAAATTATTGTTCCGTTGAAATAACCTTCCCTATAATCACTAATGTTGAGAACGATTCTTGAAAGATGCACATCGTTTGGCTCTAAAATAAAATTCTTATCCATGCTAATAATATCATCTTCTCGGAGATATACTGGATTATTGTAGTTATCATAGTAATCTAATCGTGTAAAATTAACACTAACCGTTATGTTCAATGTTTTGCTATCAATATTTAGTGTATTGAACTCCAATGCCAATGTTTTATTAAATATTGAATTTTCATTAACACTTATACTTGGCGGTAAAACAGCCAGTTGAGACAAAACTGCTTTACTAGCATTAACGAGACCAGATCCTTGAGCAAATGGGTGATAACCAAGATCCTTAGCAGTTGTCATTAACACTGATTTTATTATACTAGAATTCCATTCTGGATGAACCTGCAACAACAATGCCACTACTCCCGCAACATGGGGGGTAGCCATGCTTGTGCCCGAAGCGCTCGTATAGTAATCATTGATTGGAGAGCCCATGCTAGTGTTAACTGCTCTTGCAGCTATTATATTTACGCCGGGTGCTACTACGTCGGGTTTTATTATACATTTTTCCACGGGTCCCTTTGATGAGAAACTTGCCATATGTAAACTTTTATCGATCGCTCCCACCGTAATTGCTTTATCCGCTAAGCCAGGGGAATTTATTGTTTTGTAATTGTATGAGTTTCCTGCGGCAACCACAACTACCACATTTTGATCCATTGCCCAATTCACTGCTAGTGCCAAGGGGTCGTTTCTATCTCCATATCCTCCTAGGCTGAGATTGATTACATTAGCTGAATTGTTCACCGCCCAAGTGATACCGTCCACGATCCAAGATGTATATCCACTGCCATCATTGCTAAGAACCTTACCATTGAGTAGCAATGCACCAGGGGCTACTCCAACGTATGTATAGTTTGAAGCATAACCAGTTCCAGCTATTATACTAGCTACGTGTGTTCCATGACCAAATCCATCTGTTGGTGGTTCATCTGGGGTCCCATCACCGTCCTTATCCACGAAAGATTTCTCAAGTATGACTTTAGGATCCGTTGTGTTCGGATTATCATCGAGATCATCTAGATCCGGATGCGTTTTGTCT
>JAGSHR010000273.1 GCA_029855985.1 Candidatus Njordarchaeota archaeon | reverse complement strand
AGATGTGTATAAGAGACAGCCTATAACTTGGCCCAAGGGTGGTTGGTTTTATAATTTCATTCACCGCGTATGTGAAAATTATGGTAAAACTGCCTATTTCACGAGAACAATTAAGTGCGGTGTTCGAGGGCTTAAAGAGCAAGACTACGAAGTAGTGTTTAACAACTGCAAAAATTACCTGCTAGATGAGTTGGAGGTAATTAGACCAAAAATCGTTATAACGATTGGAAACATCAATTTCCAATTTTTTAAGGACTTGATAAAGGAGAGACAAGCCTTTGTAATAGATGCCTACTCAAGCATACTTAAAAGGAAAATAGGTCGAAGTTTCGCGATAGAGGAGGGTTTAGTTAAAATACATTCTAATGGGTACAGATTTAAGATTCAATTAAAAAATAACGTGTCAATCTGGTTGATTCCCTTGCTCCACCCCGAATTCTTTTTAAGCTATTTCGATTCATTTGAGAGAGTAATAAAATTGCTGGAAGCCTACGAGTACCTTGAATTTCCCCTCGGTGAGTTTTTTAATGCGATAAAACACATATTAAAGGAAGGGCCGGCAGCCGTTTATTTATACCCACTGTGGTTAAACTTAAAGGAATTGCTGGGGGGTTAGTTTATTTGCCCATGAAGTGGCTTGGCAAACACTTAATGCTAAAATCAGAGTACGCACCCTTAATTTTGGAAGGGAAGAAAACAACCACTATTAGACTAGGGCACCTTGAAGTGAAACACCGAGAGTTTTACATAAACTCTGGGGGGAGAATAATTGCAAAAGCAATTCTGAAGAACGTTGAGTACAAAAAAATAAAGGATTTGACTGATGAAGATGCAAGATTAGACGGTTTTTCGTCGAAAGAAGAGTTGATTGAAGCGTTGAAAAAACATTACAAGCATGTAACTGAAGATGATGAGGTAACTATCATAACTTTTGAAATAGTAGAGAAACTTGATATAAGTGAGTCTAGATTTGGTGAACACAAACCAAAAGAGATTGCAGAGTTAGCATTAAAGCATTTGCCACTGGATCCCTATGAAGAGATGATAATGAAGAAAGTGTTAGAGTATGGAAGTATAAGAAAAGCAGCGAAAAAATTATTTGGTTCACTGCAAAAAAGATGGAAGGTTAGGTCTGTTTTAGAAAAAGCTTATAGGAAATTGATTGAGAAAGGTGTTATTGAGTCATAAAATCTTTCTTTCTCCAAGTGGAACCTTGTTGTTTTCCACTATTTCAACCATCTTCGTAAAGGGTATCCCTAAAAAGCGAGCTGCTTTACCTATAGTCCACTCACCATTCTTCAATTTCTCCAACGCGAACTCTTTTTTCCACTGTGTTATTGCATTCCTTAATAACTTCATAACAAGCTCGTTGACATCTACCCCTTCCTCACGGCCTATAAGATTAAGCTCTTCAGATAACTCCTCGTCTAATTCTATACATATTCTCGACAATTTGTTCACCATTGAGACCAAAGTTATTCCCTAAATTCCTTTTTTATGAAAAAATGCATAAAAAGATACTAGATATACGCTATAAACACGAGTTTACGGTTTTCGTGTTCCTTTATTGTACGGTGGGGCACATTGAAGATAGGTTATAAGCTCAATGATGGAAACTACTTTATAATTGAAATCGACATAGCTGAGATAAACAAGCTTTATATTCACGAAGAAATTGTACCCAGTATACTAAGTCGTGTTAAAAATTCCCTGAGAACATTTGGTTACCAAAATGACCCAATAATGATAGACGAAGAAACAGGAGTGATCCTTGATGGAATGCACAGATACGCTTCCATAAAATCCCTTGGTTATGATTACATATTAGTCGCAAAGGTTGATTATAGGGATCCACATATTCTAATAAGAAATTGGTATAGAACATTTCCATCTAACAAGGTTGATAATTTGAAGGAAAATCTGGTAGACACCCTAAACAAAAGGGGGATACATTACGAGTTAGTTCCAGAGATAGTGAGAAATTGGAAAACCAATTGGCTCACTAAGATATTTCTTCCGCAGCGGGAAACTCTAATCATTAAGGATAACGGAGATGTACTCGAAAAATACCGAAAAATCAAAGGAATAGAGGAAATTCTGGAAGCGATAACGGGGAGTAAACCGAATTACAAACCAGAAGAACACGCTTTAAACACGCTAGAAAGTTATAATAAAGATATTATCGTTGCCACTCCACCAATAACAAAAGATGATGTTATCAAATATGCATTAGAAAGAAAAGTTTTCCCTCCAAAGTCCACACGACACATTTTTCCAGCCAGACCTCTCTTTGCAAGTATCCCACTAAAAATACTTAAATCAGCAAGCAAAAACGAGGACATAGAAGAAAAAAGATCCCTCCTAGAGAAAATATTATACCAAAAAATGTTAGTTAGAGTGAGAGGGAAAATCCAGGTTGATAGATACTATGAAGAACAAGCGCTCTTCATATTTGTATAAAGGTTTATGGAACGATTAGGTTTCCCCTAGTTTTTTGTTTATAAATTCTTGAAGCTCATGTGCCCTACATAATTCACTACTTGATGGGTACCCACATATCTTACATTTCTTAAGTTCTACTGAGGAATACCGGTCTTTGCAGCACTCTAGGAGTTTCTCTTCAAAAGCCAAAATATTCCTTAATGTACCTGGATGTTTTTCTTCCTGTTCATACAACCAAAACCTAATGTCCCAGCGCATCCCTAGGTGTGCATATGGGCATGTGACGTCAATGTAGGGGATACCCTTTAAAATTGCGTATAGGGCTGTTTCTCTTTCCAACAATAACCTAAAGGGTTTAATTCGAGGAATAAAACCCTTCCTTCCTTCCGGGAATAAGTCCTGTTTGACTAAGTTGTCGAACCCCCCTCTTATTACATTCATAACAACCGTTTGGGCTTCATCGTCCATTGTATGTGCTGTAGCCAACTTGTCCGCTCCTGCTTTATCAGCTAGGTAATTTAAACCCCATCTGCGCCAAACCCCACAATAAGTGCAGGGTTCGAACACTCTAACTTCTTTGTGAAGTGAAGCTATGAAATCAATGCTATATTTAAATAGTTCAGCGTATGAAGCCTCAAGGAGTCTTATACCTAGATCCTTTGTGAACTCTCTAACTAAAACCCGAGCTCTATCAGAGTAACCCTTAATCCCCTCGTCTAAGTGAACAACGGTTAATTCGACATCAAAGTGCTGTCTCTCAATTTTATCCATCAAGTATAGGAGAACCATGCTATCCTTTCCCCCAGACACCGCAACAGCAACATGATCTCCACGTTTGATCAAATTATACTTCTTAATTGCTTTGACGAATGTTTTCTCGACATAATTAAAGAAGTCTCCCTTACAGAAGGACTTCCCCATATCAGGTTTAAAGTAAATAGGTTCGCATTGACCCAAAGAAGACACCATTTGAGAATAATTATCACCTAAAAGAAGATTATGCCTAAAATGCACAATCCCAATTTTAAGAAACATCAAAATGAAGAAATAGAGTTTATGAGTATTCTCTCCACGTATAACCACATTTTTCGCATTTATATATCCTAGTGGGTGGTTCATCAGCGGCCCGAGTCTGCATAATTACCACATATGCCTTATCGTGACCACATTTAGGACATCTAGCGTTAACCAGTGTGCCCTTCTTTGTCAATTTACTTTCATCTATCACTTCATCAATATCCATGGGATTGCTAGTAACAACGACCAAGCCACTTGGATTATTCACTGCTTTCTTAACTATTTTCGTGTTTCCACACACAGGGCATACATAAACTACCCCGTCCTCTCTTTCCTCTTTGACCTTCATTATGCTACCGCAAACATCACAAAATTCGGGCATAAGTAATCATCTCGTCGAACTAAAGCAATCAACGTAACATTTGGAATCCATAATAATTATTTATTGGAGGATCAAAGAGATAATCAAAAATTATTACTCTTAACAATAGATTTTCATTAAATAGTCTTACAC